>JANYIY010000468.1 GCA_025358615.1 Gammaproteobacteria bacterium
TCATCGTACTCGACATGTTGAAGAAAAATCCGCGCCCCGATACCGGCCAGCCCGCCACGCCACCCGTCGCGTGGAAAACCGGCACGTCCTGGGGGTTTCACGACGCCTGGTCGGTTGCGGTGTTCGGTCGCTACGTGCTGGTGGTGTGGATCGGCAATTTCGACAATTCCGGCAACCCCGCATTCGTCGGCGTACAGGCAGCGGCGCCGCTGTTGTTCCGCATTGTCGATGCGCTGCGCAGCCAAGGGCAGGATGCCGGTGAAATCGTACGAGCCATGCCGCCCAATCTGGCACGCGTCGAGGTGTGCGCGGCCAGCGGCGATCTGCCGAACGCCGCCTGTCCGCAAACCCTAAGCACCTGGTACATCCCCGGAAAGTCTCCGATCCGCATCTCGAACCTGCACCGTATCGTCTATCTCGACGCGGCCGGTCGTCGTCTGTGTGGACCTGGGGCCGGCGTGCACCAAGAGGTGTATGAATTCTGGAGCTCCGACATGCTGCGGCTGTTCCGCGAGGCCGGAATGCCGCGTCGGGTCGCGCCGCCCGCCGCCGATTGCAATGGCGTATCCGGCGGCGATGAAATTCAAGACCCGCGCATCGTCTCGCCGGTACGCGGCCTGGTATACACCTTGCGCATCAAGCAGTCGGCGCCGCTGTCGTTGCGCGCCGATGCCGCCGCCGGAACGCAGGCGGTGTATTGGTTCGCGGGCAACTCCTACCTCGGCCGGGCGCCGTTCGGCGAGGGCCTGGCATGGTTGCCGCCGCAGGCCGGGCGTTATGCGCTGCGCGCGGTCGACGATCGGGGACTTGCCGATACTCGCGAGCTGGTCGTCGATTTTCTGCCTTGAGCGCGGAAGGTCCGGATCGCAACCCCCCAGCCTCGGGCGCGCCTGCTTGGTGAGCCACGCGCCTTGTGCCAGTATGCCGGCGTAATGAAAATCATCGCGGTCACGAACATCAAGGGCGGCGTTGGCAAGACCACGACTGCCGTGAACCTCGCGTATCTTTGCGCCGCCGCGGGCGAGGCCACTTTATTGTGGGATCTCGATCCGCAAGGGGCGGCGACTTACATACTACGGTGCGAAGCGAACGAGGGTGCATCCGCCAAGAAGCTCGTGGCCGGCAAGCGCGAACTCCCCGAACTGCTCGTGCCCAGCGCTTATGACAAATTACATGTGCTGCCGTCGGATTTTTCGTATCGCAACTTCGACGTGCACTTGAGCGGACGCAAGCGACCTACCGAACGCCTGTTGAAAATGAGTCGCTCGCTGCGGGACGTGTATGCGGCGTTGTTCCTCGACTGCCCGCCGGGGATTTCTCTGCTGTCCGAAAATGTGCTGCGCGCGGCCGATGCCGTCGTCGTGCCGCTGCTGCCCACGCCGCTGTCGGTGCGCATGCTGGCACAACTGCGGGATTTCATCGTCGCGAACGGCTGGACTGACTTGGTATTGCTGCCGTTCTTTTCGATGGTAGACCGGCGCAAATCGTTGCATCACGAGGTGATTGCGAGCAGCCGTGCGCAATTCCCCGAACTGCTGTCCACGGAAATCCCCTACTCGAGCGATATCGAGAGAATGAGCCTGCGCCGCGAACCGTTGGCGGCGTATTCGCCGCGCAGCGTGGCGGGGCAGTGCTACACACTGTTGTGGCAGGAAATCCAAAACCGCATGGCGGGCTCATCGCACGTCGAGCAGGCGAGCCCACTGCCTGCGAGCCAGGATTCGCTCGACGCATGACGCCATTAATATATTACGGGCATCGATGTTATATAGTCCCGCCATGAGCACGAAGATCTCTCTTGCGATGGCGCGTCTGGACGACGCCGCAGCCATGGCAGAGTTCTTGTCTGTGATCCCCAATGGCGAGGATCTGGGCAAGATCCTTCGGGAAAAGAACGCCGTGTCCTCGCGGGCTTACGACGATGAGACTCGGACTGCGCGCTTCGTTGCCAGCGACGGCCAGGTGGTCAAATGCTTTACGGTTTCCGCCATTACGATCGATCAGGCTGAAATGATCGCGGCCGCTTGCGTCGATACCTTCGCTTGGGACGAAAACGGCTTCCGCGAGGCGGTAGCCGAAGCGCTCGGTCCCACGCTCGACTCCATCGAGTAGCGCGCGGCGCTAAAGCGTCGTGTGCATCTGACCTTACGTGTCCGCTGCAATGTCCGCGGACACTGTCCGCGGGCAGCGCGTACCACTAGCCCAAAAATAAGCCCTTCAAAAATAGCGACTTAGCGATGCGCGGCGCTTGGCACGGCGCTTGCTTTGCTGTTGCTGTGGATGTTATTCGCAATTGATCAGAAGTACCCAAATTAGGACATTGTCATGAACACTCAGATTTCATCGAAACTCGCCGCCTTAGGCCTGGCGCTGATGATGAACAGCTTGATCATCGGTGGTGTTGCGCAGCTCGTCAGCCAATTCGAGCAGCGTGCAACCGCAGTGGCGCAATCGATGCTGCGACGGCGCGGTTGGTTCGCGGGTCGGTGTGATTGCGGCTGGACAGAATGCCGTCAATCGCGGAGAGTTCGGTGCGCAATCATGCAAGTCATCTCTTTCAAAAACACCCGCTTGTTCAAGCGCGGTATCTGGCTGAGCGCCGCCGCGCTGATTGCGTTTGCCGTGACCCCTGCCGCCCTCGACGGCAGTCTGCTGCAGCATCCTGCAGCGGGCCTGGTTCCGGTGGGGATACTCGGCGCTTGTTTCGCTTATTTTCTTTGGAAGACGCAATTTCATCGCCTCGCCGACGAAGTCGTCGATTGCGGGGATCATTTGCAAGTGCAAAAGGGCCGCACGCAAGAAGTCGTTGCCTTTTCAATCATTGCCGATGTCGAAGTTTCCAGCGCCGGCGGCTTGCATCGGATCACGGTTCGCCTGCGTAAACCCACCAAGTTGGGGGGGCGTTTTGAATTTCTGCCGCAGGCAAGCCTGTGGTCCAGCCCTGCGCGCGTGCAGCGGGTGGCTGTCGATTTGAAGGATCGCGCGAAGCAGAGCAACGGCGACCAAACCCCGTAGAAATTTTCGCGCCGATGTTAGTATGGGTTCGTGAAAACCCATTGGCCAAGTCGGCGTTCGTCGATCGAGATGAACGCTTGAAGTTCTGTGCTGCAAGCTTTAGGAAGAGGATTAATGCGTTTGGCTCACTGTCGTAAATCTTGGAAGTTGCCGGCCACGCTGCTTGGGGCGGCCGCAATGTCGGTTCTGCTGCCGTTGCCGGGGAACGCCGCCACGCAATCCCCGCAGCATGCCTGCCCCGGCGATGACAGCGGCCTGGTCCTGCCGCCGGGCTTTTGCGCCACGATCTTCGCCGATGACATCGGGCATGCCCGTCATCTGGTGGTGGCGCCGAGCGGGGTGGTTTATGTCAATACTTGGTCCGGCGTGTACTACGGTAACGACACGCCGCATGCAGGAGGGTTTCTAGTCGCGTTGCAAGACAGCAGCGGCAAGGGCAAGGCCGACGTAAATGAGCGTTTTGGCGAGACCGTACAGAGCGGCGGCGGCGGCGGAACCGGGATCGGGTTTTACCGGGGCGCGCTGTATGCGGAAATCAATGACAAAATTGTCCGCTATACGTTGCCGGCCGGATCCATCGTGCCGCGATCTGCGGCGCAAACCATCGTGGCGGGCTTACCGCTCGGCGGCGATCATCCGATGCATCCATTCGCGATCGATGCCGCGGGCCTCATGTATATAGATGTAGGCTCGGCCACCAATGCATGCCAGGCGCAGAATCGCTCGCTCGAGTCCAAAGGCGCCGACCCGTGCACCGAACTGCTGACTCGAGGCGGAATTTGGCGTTATGACGCAAATAAGAACGATCAGACGTTCTCCGCGGCCGGGCGCTATGCGACGGGCTTGCGCAATGCGGAAGGATTCGCAGTCGATGCGGCGGGCAAGCGTATTTTCGTCACACAACATGGCCGCGACCAGCTGCATTCGAACTGGCCGGTCGTGTATCAGCTCGAACAGGAGGCGACGCTGCCGGCCGAAGAACTGCTGCACCTGGAGCAAGGCGGCGACTACGGCTGGCCGGAGTGCTACTACGACCCGGGCCAAAATAAACTGGTGCTGGCGCCGGAATACGGCGGTGACGGTCATCGGGTAGGGGTGTGCGCCCAGAAGCTTGCGCCGGTCGCGGACTTTCCGGCGCATTGGGCACCGGACGGCATGTCGTTCTACGACAAGACGCAATTCCCCGCTCACTATCGCAATGGCGTGTTCATTGCATTCCACGGCTCTTGGAATCGCGCGCCCTATTCGCAGAAAGGCTACAACGTGGTGTTTCAAGGGCTGGCCGGCAATGCCGCGTCCGGGAAGTGCGAGATATTCGCAGATGGTTTTGCTGGGAAAGAGAAATCACCCGACAAGGCCGCGCATCGTCCCACGGGTCTTGCCGTCGGGCCGGACGGTGCGCTTTACGTCTCCGATGATGTGCGTGGCAGGATTTATCGCATTGTCTACCGCGGGGGTGCCGGCGATGCAGATGCCGCTGCGCATACCGTGCCGTGCCCGAGTGCAGCGGCTCCCGCCGGCGCAATCGCTGCCGCCGCCGGCAAACCGCCCGAGGGAACCCACTCTGACGCAGCATCTCCTGATGCCGCCAAGTTGCCCGTGCCCGAGGGCGCCACGCGTGAAATGCTGGTACTGGGCGATCGCATTTATCACGGCCAGGTGGGTGGCGCGACCTGCACGGGTTGCCACGGATCGAACGGCACAGGCACGCCGCTGGGCCCGAATTTGACGGCCAATCGATGGTTGTGGAGCGACGGCAGCAGTGCCGGAATCGCCGCCACCGTTCGCGTCGGCGTCGCACAACCCAAGAACTATCGCGCACCCATGCCGCCCATGGGCGGCGCCCAGTTGACGGTCGATCAAGTGTCCGCGGTCGCGGCCTACGTCTGGGCACTGAGCCAACCCGCAGCGACAACCGGCAGCGCCACACCTGCTGAGCTTCACATACCCGGCGAGAAGATTTATCCGGAAAGCATCACCGCCGCGGCGGATGGGCGCGTCATTATCGGCAGCATCGTCGCGCGGCAGATCTACGCGGTGAAGCCGGGTGCGGCCGATGCTGAAGTATGGATCGGCGCCGATCAGGAAACGACGCTGGGGGTTTACGGCGTATTCGCGGATGACCGGGCCAATACGCTGTGGGCCTGCTTCTCTTCGTTTCCCGGATCGAAGGGCGGCGCGCAGGCCGCCTCGGTGTTGAACGCCTATGATTTGAAATCTGGAAAGCTCAAGTCGCACTATGCATTGCCGACGCCGGGTGCGTTTTGCAACGATATCGCGGTCGGCGCCGATGGCGCAGCGTACGTGACCGATACCGAAAATATGGAAATCGTTCGGCTGGCGCCCGGCGAATCACGGCTCAAGGTCTGGGCCGGTGGCGGGGGCTTCGGCCCGAAGGGCGGGGTGCTCGACGGAATCTCGGTCGAAGGCAAGCGAGTCATTGTGAATACCTTGGTGACGGGCAAGATCTTTGCCGTCTCGATCAATGCCGACGGTAAAGCCGGCGAGATCTCCCCTGTGTCACTCAACCGGCCGATCCTGGAACCTGACGGCATGCGCAGCTTCGGCAAGCGCAGCGTATTGATCGTAGAGAGCGGCGCGCCCGGCCGGTTGTCGCGGCTGTCGATTACGGGAAACTCAGGAGTGCTGACGACGCTCAAAGAAGGATTTCCCGATGGACCGGTGTCGGTAGCCATCGTCGGAACCCGGGGCTACGTGCTCGAGGGCCAGCTGGACGCGCTGTTTGGGCCCCCTGGGAAACCCCATGTCGCAAAGCCATTTCATGCCACGCCGGTTGAACTCGGCAATCCTTGAGAATTATCGATGCACATCGTCAAGAAAACCGCGGATTTGCCTAAGGCGACTGCCTACCGCGAATTGCAAGGCCAATTGGCGGGATTGTTCGCCGGCGAACGCAATGCTCTGGCCAATACAGCCAATATGTCCGCGCTTCTTTATGAGGGGCTGCCGAATGTGAATTGGGTGGGCTTCTATTTTTTGCATGGCCGCGAACTCGTGCTCGGCCCTTTTCAAGGCAAGGTCGCCTGTATTCGCATCGCGATGGGATCCGGAGTCTGCGGCGCAGCCGCCGAGCGGCGCGAGACGGTGATCGTCGAAGATGTGCATGCATTTCCCGGACACATCGCCTGCGACGCCGCGTCGCGTTCGGAGATCGTCTTGCCGCTGATTCATTACGGACAGCTACTGGGAGTGCTTGATCTCGATAGTCCCGAATTGGCGCGGTTCGATCATGAGGACGGGGTCGGCCTCAAGGGTGCCGTGGACCTGCTGCTGCAATCCGCCGATCTTAAGCCATTCACCGGCATTGGGAATGCCGAACCAAGGAATCCCTAGTCAAATATTGGCCAGGCGTTCGGCTTTTGAAATATGCTCGAGCGCGCTCGCGGCGTCCGCTTGCCGGCTCAAGAGATCCAATGCCAGCGTGGCCAGGAATAAATGGGTCTTAGCTTCGCCCACACGAGCAATGCATTGCGAAAGCTCGGTGTAAACAAGGTCAATTTGCGCACTGTTCAACATCGATCCCCCAGAGTACTCGCTTTAGCACCCGCTCAATACTTGCCGCTTTGGACGTCGCCTCGCGCCAGCGGCCCATGACATAGCCGTCCGGTCGGATGAGGTACACCGTCCCTTCCCTGGCGTCGTACCTGGCCCAGGCCTGGCCGAGTTCATCGATGACGGTACTGTCTTCAGGCACGCCGTGCGTTGCGATGCGCAGCATGCGCAGCGCGGCAACTCCCAGTCGCGGGTACTCGGCAAGCAATTTCAATGGCGCGGGCAAGCACGGTTGCTCGGAGAAGTACAAGGCCACGAAGCCGCTGCCGAACAGTGCCGTCAAGTGGCACACCCCCCGCTCGGTGCAAAGTCTTGCTTCGGGGGCCGCCATGCCCGCGCGTGCGCCGCCGCTGAACGCCGCCCCGTCATCCGCTGCATTGAGCGGCGAGGCCACGTAGTCGGTCGGTGAAGTTTGGCGCGGATTGATCAGCGCGCGCACGCTCGGCGACACCAGGGCGAGCCGCAGTGCCGCTTCGCGCATCAGTGCAAAGCCGCGATGCGGAGGCGCCATGAATTCCGTGCTCTTGGCACCGTAGGCTATGTTCTCGCGAGTCGCAGCCACGCGTTCGCTGGAATAACTGTCGAGCAACGCATCGCCGGCGTGGCGCTGGTGCACCAATGCAAGCTTCCACGCCAGATTTCCAGCATCGTCCAACCCCGAGTTGAGGCCGCGCACACCAAAAATCGGCACGAGGTGGGCAGCGTCGCCGGCGAACAGGACGCGCCCGCTGCGGTAACTGGGCAGGGTCAGGCACTTGGCGTTGTACATAGAGATCCACAAGGGCTTCCACGGTGCCGTCTCGCCGATCATGTCGAGATGAGCTTGTACCCGCGGCAATACATTCTCCGGCTTCACGGCGTCGATGGCATCTTCATGATCGCCGACCTGGTAGTCGATTCGCCACACATTGTCGGGCTGACGGTGCATGAGGATGGTGGAGCCCGGATTGGAAGGCGGATCGAACCAGGCCAGGCGCTCAACGTCACGCCGAGTGTCCTGCTCGATATCCACGATCACGTAGCGCCCCTCGTACTGCATCCCTTCGAGTTGCAGGCCCAGTTGCTCGCGCACCGTACTGCGCCCGCCATCGCAGGCGATCAGCCAGTCCACGCTGACGCTGCGGCTGCGGCCGTCGGCCGCTTGAAAATCAACTTGCACGGCGGAACCGTGCTGCCGCACCGCGCTTACGCGGGCTGAGCGGCGAATATCGACGCAGCCCGCCCGAAGCGCAGCTGCCTGGGCATATTGCTCGATGTAGTACTGCTGGATATTGATCATCGGCGCAAATCGTTGCGCGGGCTCGCTCGGCATTTCGAAATGCAGCACCTCGGTGTCGCGAAAGTAGCTGCGGCCACCGACCCATGACAGACCTTTGGCGCGGAGCGCTGCATCCGCGCCGACCCAGCCGAAAATTTCCTGCGAGCGGCGCGAGATGCAGATGGCACGGCTGCCCTCGCACCAGGACGCGTCGGCCTCCAGCACCAGACATTGAATCCCGTAATGGCCGAGCAGCGCCGCCAACGACAAGCCTACCGGTCCACCGCCGGCAATTAACACCGGAACCTTATCGGGGAAGGAATGGACGCTCGTCACGGCGGGCGTAGGGGTGTTGCGACCGAGACTAGTGCGCGCGCGGAGGCGCGAGTGGTTGCGCGATTGGCGGCGCGAGCGGGGTTCGGAGCAGCCGCGCGCGCAGCGTCTTGACGGTGACCAGAGGATGTGCGCGCAGACTTTGAATCTCAGCCGCGCAATAGTCTGTGAAGCCGGCGGGCAGCTTCAAGTCGCTTAAGTTTCGCGCCATCCAATTGAGCAGCGTCGCGGTGTCCTGGTTGGAGAGCGGCGATTGGGCTACGCCGGGAACCCTGACCACGTAACCTCGCCCCTCCGCGGACTGCGAAAACCGTACCAGCGTGCGGCGTATCGAGGGGACGCGTCCCGGCTGACCGGACCCGTCGGCGAGATGGCAGCCCATGCAGTGCAGCTGGTAGTTCACGACGGGTTCGTAACCCCAGACGGGATTCACATCCGCGCATGCAAGCGCCATGACCGCGATCCCCAGGAGGACTCGCATCGACCGCTACCTACTTGGCCGTGCCCACAATGCGCGCCGTGGAGCAGTGATACGGGATATTGGCCTTGGCATTGCCGGAGCACCAGTTGTAGTCATTTGATTGACCGGGTTGGAACAGCGATGTATCGCCTTCATTGCGATTGCAGAAACATCGCCCGCAGGAACTCTTGCCGCAGCAGTCGTTATAGGAGATGACGTAGTCCTTGCCGTCACTGGGGTTGCGGCAGGTGCCGATCCAGGTGACGGGCGACATATCCGTGCCCGGCGGACACATTGACTTCGATCCCCCGCAGCAGCCGCAGAGAAATCCATCGATGGCGCAATACCGCCAATAATCGCAGGACTGTGGGTCGCCTGGATCCGCTGCCGGCGCAGCTCCCGCCGGCTTGCTATCTGCGCCGCGCGCCACCGGCAGCAAGGGCAGGGTGGCGGCACCCAGAAGAAAGGAGCCGAGTCCGGCCAGCGCGCTGCGCCGCGAGGTGCGCCGCGCCAGCGCCCGGGTCGAACTTTCCGACAACACATCCAACCAATTCATGACTCTTCCCCTCTCATGGCGTAACCATGATGGTCGGCGAGGTGCCGACATGCTCAACGGTGCGCAACCACTTGCCGCTCGCGGCGTCGTAGACATCGAGGTTGGCGGCCTCGATGAAGATGCTGAACAGCAAGGGCTTCTCATCGCTCGAGAGTTGGATGGAGCTGGCCAAGCTCTTCAGCGCAAATTGCTGCACACGCTTGCCGGTCGATACATCAAACACCCAAACATCCTTGCCCGGATCCTTGTGCGTCTCCAAGCCGCCGCGATGCATGATGGCGTAGAGCAGGGATTTTTGCGGATCGGCGGCCAGTTGCTGCACGCCGCCCGAACGCCAGCCCGCCTTGCGCTCCGCTTCGGAGCTCAGCCACCAACTCGTCCCCAGCACGGCTTGCTGCGCGCCCACCTTGAGCGGATAGATGCGCCCGGCGAAAGACACGAAATACCAGCTGTCCTTGATGCGTACGGCCTTTTCCGTCACGGGGTCGGCGGCCATGTCGAACAGGGGCTGCGTGCGCTTCTGATGCGCGGCGCCAGCATCGTCGAGCTCGACCAGCGACAATGAGCCGTCGCCGCACACCGAAAAGAACGAGCGCGGCCCGGTGGGATAAATCAGAGCACATCCGGGGGTTTCGACTTCGCGGACGAACTTGCGAGTGGTTGTATCGACCACCGTCACGCTCTGCGCCGGATTGAAGTTGTAGATCAGAAGAAAGCGATCGTCGTCGGTCATGACCGAATTGGCCATCATCGGCAGATTGGACGATCGCTTCGGCGGAATGGCAATTTCGCCGAGCGTCTTCAGCGTGCCGGGATCATATAGCGTGACTACGTCGGTGCGCTTGCCGCGCGTGCCGCGCGAAAAATACGTCTCCGGCGAATAAATCATCTTGCCGTCGCGGGACAGTACGACGCGTGCGAACCCGTAACCTGTGCTCAAGGTCCCCAAGTAGCGGCCAGAGTCGCCATCGACCAGGTACGCCATGCCGTCCGCCATGTGCGGAAATACAAAGTCGTTGACCCACACCCAGTGTTTCGATGCCGGTACCGCCAAGGTCGCCACCGATGGGCCGCCGCCGATATCCGAGGGCACCTCCGCACGGGCGGAGGCCACGAGCATGGCGCTCATCGCTAGGGCATTGTAAATTCGGAGTCGCATGGTCTTTTTCCTAGGAGCCTGATGCGGGCGAGATGGTCTCATGTTTCGTGCTTGATGACGATGGGGTGCGACGTAGACAGTCCGCCATCCACGGCGACGGCCTGACCGTTGACATAGGATGAGGCATCGGATGCGAGAAACAGGGCAGTTTGCGCGATCTCCTCTGGCATACCTGGTCGCCGCAAGGGATTGAGCTGGCCGATTTTCCGCTCGCTGCCGCGCGCGCGCGCCCGCTCGAATATCGGCCGGGTCATGCCGGTTTCGATCAGGCCGGGGCAAATGGCGTTGATGCGCACTCCCGTGCCGCTCAATTGGTTGGCTGCCGTTTGTACCAGGCTGATGACGCCGGCTTTGCTCGCGCTATAAGGCATCCCGCCGGCGCCGGAGCGCAGCCCGGCGACGGATGCCGTGCAGATGATGGAGCCGCGTTTCTGCTTGACCATCGCCAGCGCCGCATGCTTCGCGGCGAGGAAGGTACCGATCAAGTTGATGTTCAGAACCTCCGTCCAGCGAGCCACGGTTTCCTCGAAAAACGGCACCAAGCCGCCGCTAATGCCGGCATTCGCGTAACACACATCGAGTCCGCCATACTCCTTGATCGCCAGAGCCACGCTGCCGGCAATATCTTGCTCCGCCGACGAATCCCCGATCAGCGCCAGGGCGCGCCCGCCGGCCGCGCGGATTTCTGCTGCCGTGGCCTCGACTTCCGGGGCGCGATCCAGCACCACGACGGCGGCGCCCTCGGCCGCGAACAGTAATGCGCTGGCACGGCCGATGCCGCTGGCGGCACCGGTGACCAAGGCGGTTTTACCGTGAAGAGTGTTCATGTGCCGGTCGATCAATGAACCGTGAGTGTCCGAAGTATTACACATCGACACGAAGGACTATAATCGCCGCCAATCAGGCCTTCGCCACCGCAACAAGTTCCGCAGGGGTCCCGCATGTCCGATACACCGAACAGCATTTCTCGCCGCGAGTTTACCGCGCTGTCCATTGCCGCGGGCGTTGCCGCGGCAATGGGCGCGTCGGGCGCCAGCGCGGCCGAGATGGTCGATAGCGACGTGCAAGTGACCACGGCAGCGGGTATGTGCGATGCCGCGCTCATTCATCCGCAGAAGGGGGCTTGGCCGGGCGTGATTTTGTTTACCGACGTGTTCGGCCTGCGTCCCACCATGCGCGACATGGCGAAGCGCTTAGCCGCGGACGGTTTCACCGTGCTGGTACCGAATCCATTCTACCGGACGGCCAAGCCCCCCGGTCTGGCGCTGGACATCGATTTTAACAATCCTGCGGACCGTGCAAAAATCGACGTGCTGCGCGCGCCGTTGACCAGCGATGCCGTCATGCAGGATGCAACGGCTTACGTACAATTCTTGGATTCGCAGGCAGCGGTGAACAAGAAAGCAAAAATGGGCGCCTTCGGCTACTGCATGGGCGGCCCTATGACCCTGCAGGCGGCCGCGTCCAATCCGCAACGAATCGGCGCCGGCGCATCTTTTCACGGCGGTGGGTTGGTGACCGACAAGCCGGACAGCCCCCACCTGTTGGCGCCGAAAATGCAGGCACAGTTCTATTTCGGCGTGGCGATGAATGACGATGAGCGGCAACCTGACGCCAAGACCAAACTTGCCGAAGCATTCACAGCGGCGCATCTGCAGGCAAAGATAGAGGTCTACGACGGTTGTCGGCACGGCTGGTGTGTGAAGGACATGCCCAAGACTGCCGGTAAGCCGCCCATTTATAATGAGCCACAGGCTGAGCGCGCATGGGGCGAGCTCACGAGTCTGTTGAAGCGGGCGCACGTTTAAATTGACCGACGCTTTCATTTGCGATTTTGTGCGCACGCCAATCGGCCGCTATGAAGGCGGTTTATCGCGTGTGCGCCCCGACGATCTGGCGGCAGTCGCGCTAAAGCACCTGGTCGCCCGTAACAAATCCATTGCCGAGGCCGTCGAGGAAGTGTTCTTGGGCTGTGCCAATCAGGCTGGCGAAGACAATCGCAATGTCGCGCGCATGGCATTGCTGCTGTCCGGCCTGCCGGTGCACGTGCCCGGCACGACGGTCAATCGCTTGTGCGCCTCAGGATTGGATGCGGTGGCGGCGGCTGCCCGGGCGATCCGTGCCGGCGAAATCGAACTCGCCATTGCGGGCGGTGTCGAGTCGATGACGCGCGCTCCCTTCGTGCTGGGTAAAGCGGAGCGCGCCTTCCAGCGTACCGCGGAGATCTACGACACCACCATCGGCTGGCGCTTCGTGAATCCGCAGATGAGGGCGCTGTACGGCGTCGATTCGATGCCTGAAACGGCCGAGAATGTCGCCGCGGAATTCAACGTCTCGCGCGCGGATCAGGATGCCTTTGCGCTGCGCTCGCAACAGCGTGCGGCGCGCGCTGAAAGTGCCGGCGTGTTCGCCCAACAAATTGTGCCGGTGACGGTTGCGCAAGCGAAAGGCGCGACGCTGGTGATCGAGCGTGACGAAGGTTTGCGCCCGGAGACTACTCTGGAGGGATTGGCCAAACTCAAGCCCGTGGTGCGCGCGGGCGGTACCGTTACCGGCGGCAACGCATCGGCAATCAACGATGGCGCCGCTGCGCTGCTGCTGGCTTCCGGCGCCGCCGTCGAGAAATACGGGCTCAACGTGCGGGCGCGGGTGCTGGGCTTTGCCTCCGCGGGAGTGGCACCGCGCATCATGGGGGTGGGGCCGATCCCGGCGGTGGAGAAACTGGCGGGCCGCTTGCGGCTGAAACTCGCCCAGTTCGATGTGATCGAACTCAATGAGGCATTCGCGTCGCAGGCGCTGGCGTGCCTGCGCGCCTTCGGCTTTGCCGACGACGCCGAACACATCAACTGCAATGGCGGCGCGATTGCCCTGGGTCATCCGCTCGGCATGTCCGGCGCGCGCATTGCCGGGGCTGCGGTGCAGGAATTGCAACGGCGCGGCGGCCGCTACGCATTGGCCACGATGTGCGTGGGAGTCGGGCAGGGCGCGGCGCTGGCATTCGAGCGGGTATGAGGCATAGCACCGCGTGGCTGCTTTCACAGGGGGGGGGTCCGCGCTGCTACATTATCTTTACAAGGGCAGAACTCAGTTCTGCACAGCGGAATTGAGGATTTTGTATGGATAAGTTGCAATTTACGGTGGAGGGCGGCATCGCCGTCCTCACTCTGGATAATCCGCCGGTCAACAGTCTTGGGCTGGAACTGCGCGCGGCAATCCTCGAAGGTCTCGGGCGGGCGAATGCCGACTCCGGCGCCGGCGCCATCGTATTGATTGGTTCCGGCGCGGGCTTTTCCGGCGGCGCCGACATCCGGGAGTTCGGCACCCCTAAGGCGGTGGCGTACCCAAACCTACGCACATTGATTGCCGAGGTCGAAGACAATCCGAAAGCGGTGATCGCCGCCATCGGCGGCGTGTGCATGGGTGGCGGATTGGAATTGGCGCTGGGATGTCACTTCCGAGTCGGCGTGCCGGGGGCGCGCATTGCGTTGCCGGAAGTCAAACTCGGCCTGCTGCCCGGGGCCGGCGGCACTCAGCGGCTGCCGCGATTGCTGGGAGTCGAAGCGGCGCTCAATCTCATCGTCTCGGGAACCACGCTGCCTGCCGAGCAATTGCGCGACACGCCCTTGTTCGACGCCTTCAGCGACGGTGATTTGCGCGCTGCCGCCTTGGACTTTGCGCGGCGCGTGATCAGCGAGAAGTTGCCGCGCAAGCGCGTCCGCGATCTGACACTGAACATGCCGGCCGCGGAGGCGTTCTTTCAGTTTGCGCGCAATTCGGTGAAAGCCGTCGCGGGCCCTTATCCTGCGCCGCTGGCCTGTGTGGAGGCGGTGGCGGCGGCGACCGAAATGCCTTTCGATGCGGGACTCAAGCGTGAGCGCGAACTGTTCACCACCCTGATGTTGTCGCCCGAGTCGGCGGCACTGCGGCATGTATTTCAAGCCGAGCGCGCAGCCTCTAAAATTCAGGGTGTGCCTGACGACACGCCGTTGCGGCCCATCCGCAAAGTGGCGGTCATCGGCGCCGGGACCATGGGCGGAGGCACCACCATGAGCCTCATCAACGCCGGTCTGCCGGTGGTGCTGCTGGAAACCCAGCAGGACGCTCTCGACCGAGGGCTCGCCAACATCCGCCGCAACTACCAGGGCGCGCTGCGCAAAGGCACGCTCAACGAAGCCAGCCTCGCCCAGCGTCTGGCGCTGATCACGCCGACATTGGACTATGCCACGCTGCGCGATGTGGGCCTCTGCATCGAAGCCGTATTCGAGAGCATGGACGTGAAGCGCCAAGTATTCGAGCAGCTGGATGCCGTATTGCAGCCCGGAGCCATTCTCGCCTCCAATACCTCGGCATTGAATCTCGACCAGATCGCGAACTTTACGCGCCGCCCGCAGGATGTGATCGGGTTGCATTTTTTCAGCCCCGCCAATGTGATGCGTCTGCTCGAGGTAGTGCGCGGCGCCGCGACGGCGATGGATGTGTTGGCGACGGCCATGCGCTTGGCGAAAACCATGAATAAGATCGCCGTGGTTTCCGCAGTATGCGACGGCTTCATCGGCAATCGCATGCTGGCGCGCTACGGTGCCGCCGCTCACGATATGATCATGGCCGGCGCTCTGCCGCACCAGGTCGACGCGGCGCTGCAGGATTTTGGCATGGCCATGGGGCCGTTTCGGGTGGGTGACCTGGCCGGCCTCGATATCGGATGGGCGCTGCGTAAACGGCGCGCGGCGGAATTTCCCGGCAAGGATTTTTCCAACGTGGCGGACGCGCTGTGCGAGGCAGGCCGATTCGGGCAAAAAACCAGCGCCGGCTGGTATTGCTACGAGGCGGGTTCGCGCAATCCCATTGCGGATCCCAAGGTCACCGCCATTATTGAGCAGTATCGGCGGCAAAGGGGCATCACGCCGCGCGAGGTGAGCCCGGCGGAGATCGTCGCGCGCTGCATTTATGCGCTGGTCAACGAAGGCGCGCGTATCATCGAGGACGGCATCGCACAGCGCGCCTCCGATATCGACCTTGTCTATCTCAACGGCTACGGTTTCCCCGCCTACCGGGGCGGCCCGATGTTTTTCGCCGATCAGACGGGCTTGAACAAAATTGCGCGTGCTTTGCAACGCATCGCGGTTGAGCCCGGCAGCGACACCGGCGCGTGGACGCCGGCACTGCTGCTCATACGCCTTGCCGGCCAAGGCCAGACTTTCAGCGCATACAAAGGATCAGCCCAGTGACAGAAGCAGTCATAGTCTCTACAGCGCGCACCGGTCTCGGCAAGAGCTGGAAGGGCGCGTTTAACATGACTTACGGCGCCACTCTCGGTGCGCACTCGGTGCAACATGCGGTTGCGCGTGCCGGCATCGACCCCGCCGAAGTCGAGGACGTCATCTTTGGCGGCAGCCTGAGCGAAGGCACGACCGGCGGCAACGTCGCGCGCACCGCGGCACTGCGCGCGGGCCTGTCGGTC
>JANYIY010000012.1 GCA_025358615.1 Gammaproteobacteria bacterium
TCGAGCACCTGCTGCACACCCTTGTTCTTATAAGATGAACCGCACAGCACCACGGTGAATGCCGAGTGCAAAGTGCCCCTGCGCAACGCCTGGCGCAGCACGTCGGCGGAGGGAACGGTGCCATGCGTCAGGTAGGCTTCCATCGCCTCATCGTCCTGCTCGAGACAGGTATCGACCAGTTCGGTGCGGTACTTGGCAATATCGCCCAGCAATTTCCGATCGCTCGGGGTGGTGATGTGCAGCTTGTCGGCGAGGTCCGGGGTGATCTCCAGGGTCTGCCACTGCGCATCCTTGTCGTCCGAGTCCCACACCAGGGCCTTCATTTCGACCAGATCGACCATGCCCTTGAAATTCTCTTCCGATCCGATCGGAAGCTGAGCCGGCAAGGGGCGCGCGCCGAGGCGCTTCTTGATCATATCGACGCAGCGCAAGAAGTTCGCGCCGCTGCGGTCCATCTTGTTGACGTAGCAAATGCGCGGCACGCCGTAGTTGTCGGCGAGGCGCCAATTCGTTTCCGATTGCGGCTCAACGCCGGCGACTCCGTCGAACACCACCACCGCGCCGTCCAGGACGCGCAAGCTGCGATTGACCTCGATGGTGAAGTCAACGTGTCCCGGGGTGTCGATGAGATTGATCTTCTTTTCGCGCCAGAACGCGGACACCGCCGCGCTTTGAATAGTGATGCCGCGCTTCTGCTCTTGTTCGAGATAGTCCGTGGTCGTCGACGTTTTCAGATCTTTGGTGTCGTGAATGTCGATGATCGTGTGCTTGCGACCCGTGTAATACAGGATGCGCTCGGTCGTCGTCGTCTTGCCGGCATCGACATGGGCGATGATGCCGATATTGCGGATATCGGAAAGAGGGGTAGTGCGGGGCATAGCGAAGTTCCGTAATGGTGTGGGCCGCAGTTAGCCGGCGTCAAAACCACGTATTTTGACATGGTGCTAGGCACCTGTCGATTACTGCAGCGCGATTATTGCCACGGACGGCAGCCCGAACCGCGCCACGAGGCTACTTGACGCTGTAGCCGCGTCCCTCGAGACACGCAGCCTGCGCACGATTGTAATCCGAGCGCTTGCCGGGGGGCGGCGCACTCGCCACCTGAGTCGGGTCAAATCCCGTCTTGTCGGCCGCCCAACGGTGACACTCATAACGGTCCTTGCCCTGTTGAGCCTCGCTCTGACCGTTCTTGGGATACGCAATCAAATCCGCCGGCGCCGGCGATTGAGCACCGGATTGCTGCGCAAGCTCCGGCGGCGGGGTCACGGTTTCGTACTGGCTGACCGTGCCATTCCAGCGATAGTAAGTGTCGTCCGCATAGTAATACGGCACCCCACCCCACCAAACGGTTGAGTAATACAGCGGTAGCGTGGAGAAATACAATCCCAACCCTAGGCCTCCCCAACCCCAAGGGCCATAGAAACCATAGCCGCCCCGCCAGCCATAACCGCCTCGCCAACCGTAGCCGCCACGGAACCCGCCATACCCCCCGCGATAGCCGCCGAAGGAAGCCCCACCCGCCGCGTGACCGCCTCCCGCATGCTGCGAAAACGCGGGCGAACTCACGGTCATAGCAGATGCCGCCATGCAGGCGCAGAGAGTGAGGGGTAGAGAACGCAGGGCCGAGGGCTTTTTCATCATGTCACCAGGGGCGTATCGGTATGAAGTCAGGCATCCAAGGGGTAAGACTTCGCTTTTTCGCAGCAGTTCCGCGACACCGCCTATCAGGCGGTCACGGCTATCGGCGGCTGCGCAACCTCGCAGGCAATGCTGACGCCGCCTTCGCTGCGGCTAGTGATGACCAGCCTACCGCCGATGGAGCTTGCGCGAAAATGCATGGTTCGCATACCTAGGCCCGCATTGGGCGAGCCGAGTCTCGGCAATCCCACTCCATCGTCGTTGACCGTCAAGCTCACGGCACCGTCGTACGCCCACAAATCGATCTCAACGACGCGAGCGCGTGCATGTTTCAGTGCATTTTGCACAGCTTCCTGAGCAATTCTGAACAGATGATTGCGTGCCTCGAGATCAAGCAGGATGGGAGCATCGACGCGCGAACTAAAACGTACCACCGTATTGCCGAATGAGCTGCGACCCGCCAGCGCTTCCAGCGCACCTTGCAAGCTACCGTCAGCGTCGCTCAACGGCGAAACACCCTGTGCAATGCGGCGCGCTGCCTGAATGCAACTGGCTGCCAAAGTCGCGAGCTGATCGAGGCTGGCCGCAATGGGCTGACGCTCGCGCTCGGCGCGAGTCGCCAAAGCGCGCGCCGATAGTGCAAGCCCCGTCAACTCCTGCCCCAGGCCGTCGTGCAATTCCTGGCCGATGCGCCGCTGCTCATTGGCGATGGCGTCGATCAGAGCGCTGCCGAGCGCTCGGCGCTCAGTCACATCGCTGGCGAAAACCAGTTCAGCCCGCCGCCCACACAGATCGATGGCACGGGTCCAGACTTCCACGGCAAGCGTGCGCCCATCGCGCGTCTGGTGACGCGTCTCAAAGGGCTCGGGGGTGGCATCACGTTCCGCGCTCGACGGCAGCACGCGCGTAGCACCGGGCGGCGCCAGCATGGTCACACGCCGGGTCAGGAACTCCTCAGCGCTCCATCCGTACTGGCGCACAGCGGCCTCGTTGACCAACAAAAACTCCAGCGTGCTCGGATCGTGCACCCACAGCGGCTGTGGACTGGCGTCGAATATCTGCGCGTAGCGCTGCTCGGCCCGCAACCGCTCCAACCCCGCATGGTCCCGTTCCGCCAGCAGCGAAGTGATCATGAGACTGATGCCGGTGAGCGCGGCGCTGAATGTCCACAGGGTGGCAAGTCCCGCGGATTCATCCAGCTGGCCGAAGACACCCCGGCCAATGATAAAACTCAATCCGGTGGCCGCCGAAATAAGCAGACTGCCGAAGGACGCAACCACCAATCCGAAGCGGATCGCTCCCACCACGACGAATACAAAGGCAAACAAGACGACGAGGGGCCTGCCGACGCCGCTGGCACTGAGCGACAAAGCGCACGCACAGCAGATGGCAACTCCCATCAGCCATAATCCCGCTTCGGCCCAGTGCTCTGCGAGCTGCGCCAAGCGTTGCCGGCTCAACGCCACCAGCATGGGTCCGACCAGCAACACGCCTGCCGTCGAGTTGCTCCACCAACGCAGCCAACGCAGCGGATCGAACGCTTTAACATGCTCGCCGGAAAGGTAGAAGCCAAACATCCCCACAGTGGGAAGGATCATCGTGCCGATGCCGGCGGCGACAATGAACAAGGGCACATCGCGCGCCCGGTTGAAGCCGGCGTTGAAGGCGCGCAATTCGAGAAACCACGCCGTAAACACCGCGGCCGCCGTCGCACCGATCCCCACGACCAGCGAGGCGACCAGAGGTTGTTTTAACCACAGATCGATGCTCAAACCCCCGGCGAGCACCGCCGGCCACATGCGCCGGCCCCAACGAATGCAGGCGGCCGCCGCGATGCCCCCCACCAATAAGGGCAGCGTCGGATGCGCGCCGATGCTCGGCAGCGTGAATCCGACGGCACCCGCCGTGAAGACGGCGACGAATGTGACCAGCAACTTTAAAATAGGAATTCGATCGGAACTCATCGGACAAGCCTACGACGAACTGCGGTGGCTTGTCGTCCAATTAATCAAGAGATTCGCCGCACATGACTCCGTAGAATACAGGCGTCATGAACAATCACACCCACAGCCCCTCGGCTGACGCAGCCAGCAGACGCAACGGCTTCCTGCTCGCGGCGCTCGGCTCGATCGCCTTCTCCGGCAAAGCCATTATCGTCAAACTCGCCTATCGGTACGGAGTCGATGCGGTCACGTTGATCATGTACCGCATGCTGTTCGCGCTGCCCATGTTCCTGATTCTGGCGTGGTGGTCAGGTCGCGGCAAACCGCCGCTGACCTGGCGTGACGCCAGGGCAGTCCTCGGCCTCGGTTTCTGCGGCTACTACCTGGCGAGTTTTCTTGATTTCGCCGGGCTGCGCTACATCAGTGCGAGTTTGGAACGCCTGATTCTGTATCTGAATCCAACCCTGGTGCTCTGCCTGGGGATTCTCCTGTTTCGGCGTCGAGTGACGCGCCGTCAGGTAGCCGCACTGGCGGTAAGCTATGCCGGCGTACTGAGCGTGTTCGGCAGGGAACTGTCGCTGCAGGGCTCGAACGTACCACTGGGCGCGACTCTCGTGTTCGGCAGCGCCGTCAGCTATGCAATCTACCTGGCCTACAGCGGTGAGGAAGTAAAACGCTTGGGTGCACTACGGCTGACGGGCCTCGCAACCAGCGTCGCATGCCTCATCTGCATCGCTCAATTCCTCATACTGCGGCCGATGAGCTCCATGGTGGTCGCTTCCGAAGTGCTGTGGCTTTCGGCGCTGAACGCCACCGCGTGTACTTTCGCACCCGTGCTCATGGTGATGATGGCCATTGAAAGACTGGGCGCATCGATGACCGCGCAAATCGGCTCCATCGGACCGGTGTCCACCATCCTGCTGGCAGTGCTGCTGCTGGGCGAACCTTTCACCGTCTGGGTGGCGACCGGCACCGTGCTGGTGCTTGTGGGCATCTGGCTGTTGACGACGCAGCCGCGCGGTAGGCGAACATGAGTCCCAGGTGAATCATGCGCTTCACCTGCGTATTGGGATTTCGATGTAGCTGTCGTTGTGCCACTGCAGCTTGATGGGAACTCTCCCCTCGGCAATGCTCTCCTCGCTGACGTCGTTCCCGGTTCCGTAGTTGATCTCGCGATCGGGTCGCTTGCTGATGCCGATAATCATGACTAGGCGGCTGCCTGCCTGGAACTGTCGGCTCGTCATCCGCTCGCTTTTAAACGTCAGTTCCTGACGCTCTCCGGCCC
>JANYIY010000024.1 GCA_025358615.1 Gammaproteobacteria bacterium
GGCAGCTCCCTGCCAACGCTGGCTCGCGGCGCGCGCAATCGCCAGACAGCGCGCATATTCGCCCATGCCATAGGGCCCTGAAACGGGCACGAACAGAATTCGCGGCGCTGGGTCACGCAAAGGCGGTGAACCAGCGATCCAGCACCAGCAGATACCAGGCCCTGCGAAACTCGGGGCCCACCGCACGCTGCAGCACCCCGCGATCCATCAGGCGTCGCACCGCCTGGTGCAAAATCTGCGGCTGCTGTTGCAGCCAACGATGCACCGGCAAGCCAAAGCCGGACTTCGGCTGCTGCAAATGGCCCGGCGGCAAGCGCGGCTCCATGAGTTGCCGTACCAGTAGTTTGCCGCGGCGACGCGGCTGATCGACCAGCACTCGGGGATCCACGCTTAACATGTATTCGACCAAGCGATGGTCCAGCAACGGCGGCCGCACCTCGAGCGAATGCGCCATGCTGGTGCGATCGACTTTGGTGAGCAAGCCTTCGGACAGATCGGTATTCAAATCCAACCAGCGCAGCTGAACCAGCGGATGCATATCTTCCTGCCAATATTGGCGATAGAACCACAGGTGGTCGTACTGCGGCTCCTGCCAGCTCTTCGCCAGCAAGAAATCGATCTGCTGCGCAGTCATGCCGCCGAGCGCCGACGCGTAGGCCGGCAGGCCGACGGCGGCTCGACGCTGCATCGACACACCCAAGCGTGACAACGGCGGCAAGTATCGAGCCAGCGACCTGTTGAATGAACTCGAGCGCGCACCAATGCTCGACCAGTATCTGGGGTAGCCGCAAAATATTTCATCCCCGCCCTCGCCGCTCAATGCCACCGTTACTTCGCGGCGCGCCAACTGCGCGATGAGATAGTTCGACCATGCGGCACTGTCGCCGAATGGCTCGTCGAACAATGCCGGCATCTTCTCCAGAGCCTCGGCGAAATCCGCCAGCGGCGCCGTCATGTCCAGGTGTTCGGTATGCAAATGTTCCGCCACTCTGCGCGCGGCGGCGACCTCCGATCGCGCGGCGCCGTCGAATCCCAGGGTGTAGGTTCGCGGCTTGTCCAGGTAATAGGTGGTGAGCGCGGAATCTATTCCGCCGCTCAAGAAGACCCCCACCGGCACATCCGACAAAGTGTGTTGCGGCACCACTGTGGACAGCAGCGCATCCAGACCTTGCACCGTCTCGTGAGCACCGCGCGCGACGATGGCCGTCGACGGATGCCAATAGCGCTCGATACGGATCCGGCCTTCTTTCCAGGTCAGCGTGTGCCCGGCGGGCAGCTTGGCGATGCCCTGGTAAATGGACTTCGGCGCAGGCACATAACCGTGGAATAGAAAATCGCGCACCGCGCTGTGATCGATGTGCGGCTGACCCAAGCCCAGCACCAGCAACGCTTTGAGCTCCGAGGCAAACGCAATTCCGTCCGGCAACAGTTGGTAGTACAACGGCTTGATGCCCAGCCGATCTCGCGCCAACAACAGGCTGCGCTCGCGAGTGTCCCAAGCGCCAAACGCAAACATCCCCACCAGTCCTTCGAGACAGGCTTTGCCCTGCGTCTGCAGTAGATGCACGAGCACTTCCGTATCGCCGCTCGAGTGCCACGGTCCAGGCAGACCGGCGCGCAATTGTTGATGGTTGTAGATTTCGCCGTTGTAGGTCAGAACCTGCGAGCCGAATACCATGGGCTGGTGAGCGCCCTCGGATAAATCCAAGATCGCCAGGCGCCGATGTGCCAGCGCGACGCCGGGTTCACCCCAGGTTCCTTCGCCGTCCGGTCCGCGATGCTGCAAGCGCCGCGCCATGCTGCGGGCGAGTTCCACGCTGGCCCGCGAACTAACAATGCCGGCTATTCCACACATACCTCGCAGTTTAACAGTCCGCAGCGCGCAAACATGGGCAACGGCAACACCGCAGCGAGGTACCGCTAGACATGAGGCGGCGGTTCGTTTAGGGTGCAGCCTGGAGCTGCAAACACATGGCAACACCTGCTGATCAACGACTGCTGGAACTGCTCGACAAATGGCTGAAAAGTCTCGAGCTTCACGCCAAGTATTCTTCGCTCGATGATGAGAGCTATTGGAAGATCCAACCCTGGTTGGAACATCAGAGGCCGAGCCGCTGGATCATCGATCTGGCAATGCAAAAGACCCTGGCGCTGCGCGCCCACGTTCAAGAGCGG
>JANYIY010000031.1 GCA_025358615.1 Gammaproteobacteria bacterium
CTGCATTCGTGTACGACAGCGCGACTTTGGACGAAGCCATCGCGGCGGTGCAGCGAGTCCGGTCCGTGAAACGCTGGGCGTACGCCATGAAGGCCAATTGGCACCCGCAGATACTGCGGCGCGTGTATGCGGCCGGCTTGATCCTGGAGTGCGTATCGCAGGGCGAGCTCGAGCATGCGTTTGCCAGCGTTCCCGGACTCGATCCCGAGCGCGTGCTGTTCACGCCGAACTTCGCCCCGCGCGGCGAATACGAATACGGCTTCGCCAGGGGTGTACGCGTCACTTTGGATAACCTGTACCCGCTAAAGATGTGGCCGGAAATATTTCGCGGCCGGGAGATATTTTTGCGCATCGATCCCGGGTTCGGCCGTGGTCATCACAGCCATGTGCGCACCGCCGGGGTGCACTCGAAATTTGGCGTACCGCTGGCCGAAGTCGGCGAATTGGCCGCGCTGGCGTCGAGCACCGGCGTGCGGGTGACGGGCCTGCATGCGCACACCGGCAGCGGCATTTTCGATGTGGCCAATTGGACCGAGACCGGCGCCTTGCTCGCGGGCCTGGCTGCGCAGTTCCCTGATGTCACCGTGGTGGATTTGGGCGGTGGTATCGGAGTTCCCGAGCAGCTGGGGCACGGCGACATGGACCTAAGCGCGCTGGACCGGGGTGTCGCGGCGCTGACGCAGCAATTCCCGCACATTGAATTCTGGATGGAGCCCGGCCGCTTTCTGGTCGCCAAGGCCGGCGTGCTGGTGGCCGTCGTGACCCAGTTGAAGGGCAAGGGCAATGTCCAGTACGTAGGCATTGCCACGGGCATGAATTCCTTGATCAGGCCCGCACTGTACGGCGCGCATCATGACATCCGCAATCTCACCCGTCTCGAGGAGCCGATGAGCCACCGGGTGACTGTGGTCGGACCGATCTGCGAGTCCGCGGATCAGCTGGGGGTGGACCGTTGGCTGCCGCAGTCCCACGAAGGAGATGTGCTTCTCATTGCGACCTGCGGCGCCTACGGCTACGCCATGGCGTCGCACTATAATCTGCGTGCTCCGGCGGCAGAGTTTATGATCGATTCTTGACACAGGTTGAATGATGAAACAGGTCGGCATTATTGGTTGGCGCGGAATGGTGGGTTCGGTGCTCCTCGACAGAATGCGCGAAGAGCACGACTTCGAGCACATCGCGCCCACCTTCTTCAGCACCTCGCAAGCGGGCGAGCTCGCACCCTCGCTCGGTTCTGCGGCGGCGGCCGGCACTGCCAAGGTGCAGGACGCAAAGGACATAGCGGCGCTGGCCAAGCTGCCCATGCTCATCAGTTGCCAGGGCGGGGACTACACCGACGACGTCCATTTGCGGCTGCGCGCCGCCGGCTGGCAGGGCTACTGGATCGACGCCGCGTCCGCGCTGCGCATGAAAGAGAATGCCGTCATCGTGCTCGATCCGGTCAACCTACCCGTGATGCAGGCGGCACGCGAGCGCGGGGTGAAGGATTTCATCGGCGGCAATTGCACGGTATCGCTGATGCTCATGGCGGTGGGTGGCTTGTTGCGGGCCGGCATCGTCGAATGGATCAGCGCCATGACCTATCAGTCGGCGTCGGGCGCCGGCGCGAAGCATATGCGCGAGTTGCTGGAACAAATGGGGGCCGTGCACGGTGCGGCGGCCGCTCTCTTAAAGAATCCCGCGTCCGGCATTCTCGACATCGATCGCGCTGTGAGCGCTGCCCTCACCGGCAGGCAAGTGCCCCAGGTGCAATTCGGCGCGCCGCTCGCAGCCAGCCTGATTCCCTGGATTGACAAGGATCTGGGCACGGGGCAGAGCCGCGAGGAATGGAAGGCGGGGGTGGAGGCCAACAAGATCATGGGATTTGAGGCAGCCCCGGTTCCGGTGGAAGGGTTCTGCGTGCGGGTGAGCGCCATGCGCTGCCATTCGCAGGCGCTGACCATCAAGCTGAAGCACGATCTGCCGCTCGCGGAAATCGAAAAATTAGTGGCCGGTGGCAACCCATGGGTGCGGGTGGTGCCCAATGATCGCGAATCTTCGATCCGCGAGCTTTCACCTGCGGCGGTCAGCGGCAGAATGGAAATACCCATCGGCCGTCTGCGCAAGCTGGCGATGGGCGGTGAATATCTATCGGCTTTTACGGTGGGCGATCAGCTGCTGTGGGGCGCGGCGGAACCGCTGCGCAGGACTATGCGATTCCTGCTTCCGCATGTGTGAGTAGCTGAATCGGCACCGCCTTGACGCGCCAGATATCGGCGCAGTATTCGCGAATGGTGCGATCGGAGGAGAATTTGCCGCTGCGTGCCGTGTTGAGGATGGACATGCGCGCCCAGCGCTCCTCGTCGCCGTAGGCCGCCGCTACTTTGGCCTGGCAATCGATGAAGGATTGAAAGTCCGCCAGCAATAGATAGGGGTCTTGGTAGAGCAGTCCGTCGATGAGCGGGCGAAACAGCTCGGTGTCGCCGCGCGAGAAGAAGCCGCTGCGAATCAGATCGATCACGTCGCGCAGGCCCGGATTGGCGTTGTAATAGTCCATCGGCCGATAGCCTTGCGCCTTCAGCGCGTACACCTGCGCTGCGGTGAGCCCGAACAGGAAGAAATTGTCGGCGCCCACTTCCTCGCAGATCTCGATGTTGGCGCCGTCCAACGTGCCGATGGTGAGCGCACCGTTCATCGAAAATTTCATGTTGCCGGTCCCGGAAGCTTCCTTGCCGGCCGTGGAAATCTGTTCCGATAGATCCGCGGCCGGATAGACCTTCTGACCGTTGGTCACGTTGAAGTTGGGCAGAAACACCACTTTCAAGCGGTCCCTGACATCCGGATCGCGGTTGACGACATCGCCGACCGCGGTGATCAACTTGATCATGAGCTTTGCCAGGTGATACCCGGGCGCGGCCTTGCCGCCGAAAATGAAAGTGCGCGGCTGTATCTCGATTGCCGGGTTCGACTTGATGGCGTGATACAGCGATACGATGTGCAGCACCTGCAGATGCTGGCGCTTGTACTCGTGAATGCGCTTCACCAGCACGTCGAACAGCGAGCTCGGATCGATGACGACGCCGGTGTCGCGCAGCGCGAGTGCGGCCAGCTGCTGCTTGTTGTGCTGCTTTATTTCACGCCAGCGCGCGCGAAACGCGGCATCGTCGGCCAGCGGTTCGAGGCGCTTGAGCTGCGCCAGATCCTTGATCCAGCCCGCGCCGATGTGCGCGGATACGAGGTCGGAGAGTTGCGGATTCGACAGCACCATCCAGCGCCGCGGCGTCACGCCGTTGGTCTTGTTGCTGAATTTCTGCGGCCACATCTCGTAGAAATCCTTCAGGACATCGCGTTTGAGCAGATCCGTGTGCAGCGCGGCGACGCCGTTGATGGCCTGGCTGCCGACGCATGCCAGGTGTGCCATGCGCACGTAGCGCTCACCGCTTTCGTCTATGAGCGACATGCGCGAGATGCGCGCCTCGTCGCCCAAGAATCGGATGCGCACCTCCTTGAGAAACTGCGCATTGATTTCATAGATGATTTGCAGATGGCGCGGCAGGACACGACCGAACACCTCGAGCGGCCAGCGCTCCAACGCCTCCGGCAGCAGGGTGTGATTGGTGTAGGCAAAGGTTTTGCAGGTGACCTTCCACGCCTCGCCCCAGGACAGGAGCGCGTCGTCCACCAGCAGGCG
>JANYIY010000037.1 GCA_025358615.1 Gammaproteobacteria bacterium
AAAACAGACTTCGTCGGCCTCACCGTAAACCGGCCAGAAATACCCGGTCTTCATCTTGCCGCGGCCGGCCCGACCGGCCTTGATCGGGGTCTCATCCATGGCTTTGACGCGGCTTGTGCGGATCGAGGCGAACTGGGCCTCGTAGATGGGGCTCAGCAGGCTGATGGTGCGCTGGGCGAGCTGCGTGAGCCAGGGGCGGCTGACCGTGATCCCGGAATCGGTGAGACGCTGGTGTTGACGGTACAGCGGTAAGTGATAAAGAAATTTATCGATGAGCAATCCTGCGGCAAAGCTCACGTCGGCGCGGCTGCCCTCGAGCACGCCCACTGGGGCGGGGGCACACAGCAGCGCCTGGGTCTCGAGAATCTTGATGAGGGGGCGCACGTACTTGAGCACTACGGTGCTGCCGGGCCGCTGCGCCAGCCGGTAGCTGACCTTCTCGCCAATGACATCAAACTGCTCGGGCGTGAGTCCCTTCATCTCGGTGCTGATGACCATGATGGTCTCGACCGGAACGCGCGACTCGTCGAAGAATGGCACGGCGTCGCCCGTGTTGGCCAAGTCGGTCTTCGGCACCCGGCGCGTGTGCGCGGGAACGGCCTTGGTGATCTGCGGGATCACAGCCGGCACGGGGAATACTTCCCCGAGATGCATCTGGGTCGGGTCCGGCTCGGGCGCAAAGCGTTCGCTCTTCTGACCGAACACCTGGCGCTGGAACCACGCCAGTTGATGCTTCAGCGAACTGACCTGATCGCCCAGCGCCGTGATGGTTCGCGCCTGTGACAGGACGAGGTGGCTCAAGTCCACGCCACTCTCAGGGACCAACTCGGTGGTATCTGAGGAGCCTGCACTGGACGCGTTTTGCACGCCTGTATTTTATCCCATCGAAGCGCTCAACGGTGCATAAATGCAGGGTTTATCACGCACCTTCGTCTGCTGATAGCGCTTGCGCTGACGGCCCGGCTCAATGCCCTCGATCAGAAGCTTCAGCTGCGTCCAGTTCATCTCGCCCGCGTGTACGCGGCTCCAATCGCTGATGAATCGGCCAGTCTCCAAACGTTTTCCCCACACGCAAAATCCGCTGCGATCGAAATACAAAACCCGCATCTGCGCACCGCGACGGGAAACGAACACATAGAGCGAGCCGTCCAGTGGGTCATGGCCCATCGCGTGCCGCGTCAGCGCCTGCAGGCCGTCGAATGAGCGGCGCATGTCGGTGGGCTCTCCATACAGGAACACCCGAATCTGACCTTCAGGAAAGAACACTACCCGCGCACCACATGCAGTAGCACCCCACCACCGAGATCGAGGCGCATCTCGAGCTTCGACCCGCTGTCCTTCAGCGAGCCCAGATCGACAAAGCCGCAGGTCGCGGCCGGGCTCGGCGCCACCCGCGCCGGCTTATCCGCGACCGCCCGCGGCGTCGCCCTGACACGCTTCGCTCGCCAGCGGTGGAATAACTTCGGACTCACACCCTCGCCCTCGCAGAATGCCTCCTCCGTCAATCCACTCTGCGCAAACCGCGCCACCATTGCCCGCCAGATCTCCGCACTTCGTCGCTTCGTCGTCTGCATCGCTTGTCTCCAGTGATTTGAACTGGACCTACAATGCGCGCCGATCCCGAACACCAAAAGTACGCCACGGAGTTACCGGTTACCCTCGCTCGAACGAGTGCGCATCGTGGACGGGCTCGACACCATCGCCGATCACCCGCGCAGCTTCGATCGCGGTGAGCAGATCGAGGTGCCCGGTCATATCGAAGCTCTGGTCGCCCACAAACGCGCCGGGCGCGAACACCGCGCGCTCGACCGCTTGCACCATGCTGCCCCCGGATCGAAAAGGTTTTACAAGCTCGCCGCAGAGCACGGCGTGCACCTGGGTGTCCTCACCCGCGGGCTCCTGCAAATCCTCGACACCCATGGTGCCGATGCACTGGCCCAGGCCATCGATGCTGCCCTTGTCGAAAACGCCGCGCACTTGAGCGCTGTGCGCCACTTCATCGATCAGCACACTGCGGCAGGCGGTGCGCCGCCGCCGATCGCCGTCACCTTACCGAAGGATCCGCGCGTGCACGTCACCGTGCGTGCCCACGACCTGCGCGAGTACGAACAACTGAACCAGGAGTCTACCGATGACCACGAACCCGCCGACCCTACCGCTGAAGCTTGAGGACTTACGCGAGCGCCTGCAGCGCCTCGGCCTCTACGGGTTGCTCGCCAACCCCGAGTCCGTCATCAACGCTCCCTGGCTCTCCCAGCTGCTCGCCATCGAGGAGGCCGAGCGTGCACGGCGCAGCTTCAAGCGGCGGCTCGACGACGCACGCATCGGGGTCTTCAAGCCGATCGCCGACTTCGACTGGCAGTGGCCTACCCAGTGCGACCGGCCGCTCGTCGAGGAAATCCTCTCACTCGCCTTCATTGGCGAGGCCGCCAATATCGTCCTGATCGGCCCAAATGGCCTCGGCAAAACAATGCTCATGAAAAACATCCTCTACCAAGCCGTGCTGCAGGGGTTTACCGCACGCTTCACGCTCGCCTCCGACATGCTGCATGATCTGGCCGCCCAAGACTCCTCCGCCTCGCTGCGCCGCCGCCTGCGTCGCTACACGACCCCGGTCATCCTCGCGATCGATGAGGTAGGGTATTTGTCGTACGACGCCCGCTATGCCGACCTCTTCTTCGAGGTCATCACCCGCCGATACCAGAACAGCCCCGTCATCCTCTCGACCAACAAGCCCTTCGGCGAATGGAATCAGGTCTTCCCCAATGCCGGCTGCGTCGTCACCCTCGTCGATCGACTCATGCACAAGGCCGAAATTCTCACCCTCGCCGGCAAAAGCTATCGACTCAAGGAGGCGCAGGAGCGGGCGGTGCGTAACGCCAAATCCAGAGCCGAGAAAAAACCGAAGAAGACCTGAGGGTCCGGCCATGGAACCGAATGATCTGCCGATCGTCTGCATCCCGCTTGAGCTACCGGCCGAGGCGGTCGCTGAACTCCTGCAGTTCCTGACTCACCTCACCGAGACCATCGAACGGCATTACTTCGGCGAGCTGCATCGACTCGCTCAGGAGCGCGGCGCCCAGAATCGTGACCCCGACTACTCACCCCTCAACCGTCCAAAATCCGATCCGCCGTTCTGACCTCCACCTTCGCTGACAACCTCCACGGTCCCCGCCGTCTGTCCACGTCGCTCAAATCCGCGAGCCATCCCCAATGCGCCGCGGTTTTAGCCCGCCGCTAACACCGAGGACGCGGGGCGGCGCCGTGCGCCGATATTCCCGGCCGCCAAAGCCGATCTGGCTACCTTCGTGGGTCCACACCACACAAAGGAATTGATGATATGGGGATACGCAACATGACGGTGCGGCGGTTCGATGAGATCCAAAGGCGGCTCGCGGAGGGCCGAGGCCTGCGCGAGATTGCCCGGGCGCTCGGGTGTTCCCGCGACACCGTGCGCGAGGTTCGCGATCACGGGTAAAGCCGAGCATGTCGATGAAGCATGTAATGCGGTTGGGGTATGCCGGTCCACTATCGATTTCGAGTTGCTCCATGTTGGAGACTGTGGACGATTATTCAGTGCGCTTCACGCGCCCAGATTTCTCTTGCTGGTTGCGCTCCAGAAATTTATCGCGCACGTGAGCGAAGAAACGTGGCGGTAACGGACCGTAGGCGATCGTTGATTCATCACGGCCGGGAACTGTTCGGAGATCCGGACCAGGCCACACGAACTCATTCGCTTCCGTAATCACGATCCAAGATCGC
>JANYIY010000094.1 GCA_025358615.1 Gammaproteobacteria bacterium
CCCCGGTAATTTTCCCCACCACCCAACGATCAGGGGTCACTTCGGCTCCGACGACGGCCGAGCCTAGACCCCATGAACCCTCAATGGCCATCACGGAACGGTCCCCTGTCACGGGACTGCGCGTAAACATGACTCCGGCGCTTCGAGCATCCACCATGATTTGCACGACCACGGCCATGGATACGTCCCTCTCCACGAATCCGCGCCGCCGCCGATAGCTGATGGATTCCACCGAGTACAGGCTCCCCCAGCAACTGCGTACCAGATCCTGAGTCTGACTGAGGTTCTTCACCCACAAGAAGGTATCCTGCATGCCGGCAAAACTGGCATCTCTTCCATCCTCCGCGGTGGCGGATGAGCGCACGGCGACGGCGGGCTGAGCGGCACCGCCCGCAAGCTGCGCAGTCGCGCCGACCAGGGTGGCATGAGCCGTCGCAATCGCCTCGGCGACGTCAGCCGGCAGCGGCGCCGCGGCAAATCGCGCTCGTAATTCCTTCGACAAGACCGTCATGCCCGCGACATCCGCGGCGTTCAGCGACTGCACTCGCTCGCGCACCGCCAACTCACGTTCCAATCCGTACACGAATCGCTCGAACGCCGCCGTCTTGACCACAAAGCCCGGCGGCACCGCAATCCCGGCGCGCTGCAGCTCACCCAGACTGCCTCCCTTGCCGCCGACCTCGAGTCTATCGCCGAGGCCTAAATCCGCAAGCCAGCCGATGAGCATGGGTGAACGCATTTCGGCTCACCTAATGAAGCAGGGTGACGATGCCGCGTCCGCCATCGACGCGTATGCGTTCACCATCCTTGATTCGTGTCGTGCCATTGCCGGTACCCACCACTGCCGGCAGCCCGTACTCGCGCGCCACGATGGCGGCGTGGCTCATGGAGCCGCCGATGTCGGATACTGCCGCCGCAATCTTGTCGAAGATCGGAGCCCAAGTGGGATTGGTGATCTGGCATACCAGAATATCTCCCTGCTGCAGCCGCGACATTTCCTCCACTGAGTTGACGATGCGGGCGATACCTTCGACCACGCCCCGGCAGGCAGCGACACCCTTGATCTCATCGCTGTCCGGGCCGGTTCCGGCGGACAGCCAAGTATCCAGGCTCTCCCGGGTGATTCCCCAAAGCATCACGATGGCCGGATCGTCGATCACGTCCGGCACAGCACCAAGTGCCGGCGGCGTGCCGTGTTTCGTCCACTCCGCGATGGCCGCACGCCGCTCGGCGATGATCTGCGGCCAATGCTGTGGGCCGCGCGCGGCGGAGCCATTGGACCAAGCGGTCATGAGATCCACGATCGCCGACTCCACTTCATAATGGGTCAGCTGGAACACGTCCTCCGCGTCGGCAAAGAAGTCGTGCGCTGCCAGCAGCCCACCAAATTCTCGAATTTTGTTGAAAAACAAATTCGTGTACCAATGCTCGCAGTAGAATTTATGTCCCTCGACATAGGGGAACACCCGATGCGCCAATGTGATCATCTGATCGTACGCAGCGCGGTCGTCGTCCGTGGGCAATAGCTCACGGTAATCCTCAATGATCTGACGGCGCTCGGCCTGCAGTTTCTCGATCGGCCGCCGCAGAGATTCGCCGGCCTTGACGCGTCCGATGTAGGCCGGCAGGCTGGCGAAGGGCATCGACAGATCGTCGTTCCAGGCACGATGGTAGTGATAGAAACCGTCGCCCACATTGATATTGAACCAGGGATGCCGGGACGTTTCGAGTTCATCCAACCACTCAAGCCCCGACGCGCCGTCAAGCTTGAGGGTTGCGATGATCTCGTCCGATGAAACGCCCTCCCGAAAATGCGAATCCACGCCAAGATCCACGGCGCAGCGGGCCAAGCGCCTCAGCTCATCGTCGGGCCGAAAGATCTCCGCGTCCATGCCCGACACCATGCGCGCGATCGTCTGGTCGGTGATCTCGGGAAAGGCTTTCTTGCAGAACTGGAAGAAGGTGAGATAGGCCCCGTAGCCCAGAAGAAGGAATTCGAAGTGGTGGTGCCACATCCGAAAGTAACCCTCGAGCGTCTTCTGATAAGTGTCCAGAAGCATGTGATTCGAAGCCACGCCGCGGCCCGCGTGAACATTCGCAAGCGGCTCGAGTTCAGGCAGCTCTGGCTTGGGAAGCGCCCGCGCGGCCTCGATCAGGGCCCGCATTTTCTCGCGCCACTGCTCGTACAGACGTTCCCAGTTCGCGTAATAAAAAAAAGCGCGCTTTTGAAATTCCTCGACGCGCATTGCGATCTCTTTGGGATCGGTAACGGCATTTCCCCCGATGTAGACCCGCCCGTTCATGATCCTGTAGTCGATTCCCAGCGTCGTCGGCAGGCAATGAACACGTGTGTTCGCGGCGCCGAGCGCACAGTACGCCGCCTCGGCGGTCACCATGTCGAATGCGCACATGGGCTGCGGAAAATGCATTGAGTTGTAAAACCAGAAGCGCTGATCGTCCGCCGCGGAAAATTGCATGTAGTACGGATACGCTGCTTGTGCCGGCTCGGTACCGGGTACCACCGTCAACGAGCTTGGCAGCGGAAATTGCTTTGGTATTGTCGGTGCATGCATAAGGGGTCGCCTCTTACAGGAACGCAATACTAGGGCCGGCGCCAGCAGTATGCGCGAACCAGCGCGCAACGAATCGGGTTCGGGAGTGCAAGAACGAGAGCATGCGCACTCGGAGTGTCGCACTGCATTTTCAACATAACTGGCTCAGGAACTGGATTCCGCCCCCCCAGTCCCGCGCCAATTGTTCTCTTGCAGGCGATTAATACCTCGCTCCCAAGCGCGCTTCTCCGCAGGCACTTGGCTATATTCAGTTGCGTTTTTGCAGCGGGCGGATCTGGCCGGTTGCAAGGAAGAACAAAAGAGGCGCGCGCGAGGCTGGCTGAGTATCGCGGCGACCTGAATCGCAGGTGCGTGTGTTGGACTAGGCCTTGTAAGGGGGAAACCGAGATGACGACGACCGTAAACGGGATTGCGACGCAGGACCGACGGAGGATCGCGCCGCTACGCCTTGCCGGCTGTGCTTGGGGCATTCTGATGGGCTGCACCTTTGTTGCTCTGGCGCAACCGGCGTTTGCGCAAACGTCCCCGCCAACGGCGGCGGCAACCCAGGGAACAGGGGGTTTGGAAGAAATCGTAGTCACCGCTCAGCGGCGGTCTGAAAACCTGCAGAATGTACCCATTGCGATTACGGCCTTCACCTCTGAGTCGCTGCGGGCCCGTAATCTCACGGACATTCACGCCATCGGCAACCTAACGCCGGGCGTCAACCTCGATGCCGGCGCGCCGTTCTCGGGCGACCGTTCAGTCTTATCGGCGTCCATACGCGGTATCGGCCAGGATGACTTCGCCTTCAACTTGAACCCCGGTGTGGGCGTCTACCTTGACGGGGTCTATCTTGCCCGCACCATCGGTGCCAACCAGAACCTGCTGGACGTAGACCGGGTCGAAATTCTCAAAGGCCCCCAGGGCACTCTGTTCGGCGCCAACACGGAAGGCGGTGCCATCAGCATCATCACTCATACCCCGGGCAACGAGGCGAGATTTGTCGCCCAGGCCACGGGCGGCAGCTTCAATCGGCGCGATTTCGGCTTCACGGCAGATCTGCCGATCATCAGCGACACGCTTCTGTCCTCGGTTACCGTGTCCTCGCAGGTCCGAGACGGCTATGTAAAGGTCATTCCTTATCCAAGCACCTCGCCGCAGGGTGAGACCCCGTTCGTCGTGGACCCCCAAGATGCCTTTCCGAAAGCGGCTTACAAGACCGGGGACGCGTACGGTGGCTACAACGTACAAACCATCCGCGGCAAATTGGTGTGGAAGGCATCCGACAAACTCACTTTCACCACTACGGCGGACTGGACGCACCAAGATCAAGAGGCTTTGCCGTATACCGTCTTGGGCGTATACAGCGGCAATCTCAACCAATCGACGTTTTCGACTCTCTACAATCTCTGCATCAGCAACAATGCCGCAACCTTGCCAGCAGCCATCGCCGCTGCAGGCGGACCACCCTTCTTTGCAGGCAACTGCTTCAATGCCCGGGCACATGTGCCGGGATTATCCACCGGCGGCGCGCCTCTGATCGGCGCCGGCTACGTCGGCGGCCCCCCCGGACCGTTCAATGCGGCCAATGTCGCCGCGGGCCTTCCGTACCTGGGGTCCAATAGCCCGCGTCTGTATTTCAACTACGCTGCCACCAACACGGGCAACATCGGCACCACTTACGCCAATGGCCCGGACTTTGCCGAGAATGACTACTTCGGCCTCTCTGAGACGGCAAACTACGAGCTCAACGACTCGATGTCATTGAAATCGATTACCGGCTATCGCCAGATCAACTGGAAGGTCGGTACCGACCTAGACGGCACGCCGGAAACCTTGCAGGAAGTCACCGACCACCAGCATCAGTTTCAGGTTTCTCAAGAGTTCCAGCTCAACGGCAAGGCGCTCGACAATGCGCTGAATTACGTCGCGGGTCTGTACTACTTCCACGAGGCCGGCTTCGTCCACGACTACGTGCCTTTCGAGAGCATTCTGTATGTATATGACATACAGAACGACGCGGACAATAGGAACGAGGCTGCGTTTTTTCACGTCGACTATAAGCTCAACAACTGGGGCTTCACGGCCGGCGGCCGTTACACCAACGTGAAGGCGCAATTTATTGGCGGCCAGGCGGACCTCAACGATTTCCCCGCGGCTTTCATCAATCCGCCCAATGTGGCGTCACTGCCGGGTGTGTTTCGCTACTTTCCGCCGGGCAACAACAGCCAGACCTGGAATATTTTTGACCCCACTGTGGGTGTGCAGTACCACTTCAACGACGACTTGATGGCCTATGCCAGCTGGGGCAAGGGCTTCAAGGCTGGCGGCTGGACCACGCGCCTGTCGGCACCCGACACGGCGGCGGCGGCGGAGTTCCAGCCCGAGTACACCAAGACTTGGGAGCTCGGCCTCAAGTCAGATTGGCTCGATCATCACTTGCAAGTCAATATGGCGGGCTTTTATACCGACTATGACGGGATCCAGCTCAATATCCAGCAAGGCATTTCGCCGGTATATACGAATGCAGGCAACGCCAAGATCAAGGGCGGCGAGCTTGAGATAAAGTCGGCGCTCGGCAACGGATTTGCACTCAACTTCTCGGGGTCGTATATCGATGCGTACTACACCCAAGTGAATGCGTTCGCCAACATTCCGCAGTACGCACTGCCCGACGGCAGCAACGTGTGTCCCGCGACCGGGCTTGTCGGGGAGCCGCCGCACCCCGTCTGTGCCGTGATCCCGCCGGGAATCACCCAGCTGGACGCGAAGCTGCCAAAGACGCCAAAGTACAAGCTGTCCCTATGGCCGCAGTACGACTTGACCTTGCCGAATTCAGCCACTTTGCGCTTCCTGGCCGACTACACCTATACCGCAGAGATGTTCAATGACGCTCTGAACACCCCGCAGCTGCGCCGGCCTCCGACTCATATGATCGACGCAGCGATTCATTATGTCTCGCCTGACGGCCTCTACGATGTGGCCGTCGGCGGCACGAACCTCGCCGACGATCGCTACATCACAGTAGGATCCCCCAACTACGGTGCGGGCGAAGTGGGCGGTAGTTACAACGAACCGCGCGAGTGGTATCTGCAGTTGACGATGAAGTTCGGCGGCAAGTAAATGACGCATCCGGCCCGCGCCGTCACCGAGACGGCCGGGTCCGAGCGTGCGCTGCCGATGAGATCGAGCATATCGACTTGGGCTTTATCCCTTACCGTGGCCACAACCGTTGCGTGTGCCGCCGGTGCGACGGCCGCGGACAGCATCGCCGGCGCTGTTCCCGAACGGCGCGGCACCGAATTCGGATTCGCCGTCTTTCAACAGCACTGCGTCTCCTGCCATGGCAACCCCGCTTACGAACGGGCGCCGGCGCCGGCCACTCTGCGGGCGATGTCACCAGAGAGGATCTATACAGCGTTGACAACCGGAGCCATGAAGCCGATCGGCGATACGTTGAGCGAGGAGGATCGCAGGCGCGTATCCGAATCTCTAGCCGGCCAGTTGCTGGGTTCCGAGCAGGCGGGTGATGCCGGCAAGATGCCCAACCGATGCCCAAGCAACCCGCCGTTCCAGGACGCCGCGGGGCCTCAGTGGAATGGCTGGGGAAATGGACTCGAAAATCATCGCTTTCAATCCGCATCGGCCGCGGGGCTAACGCCTGCAACTGTTTCGCATCTGCATCTGAAATGGGCTTTCGGATACCCAGGAGGCACGTCCTCGTATGGGCAACCGACCGTGGTGGGGGGGAGAGTTTTTGTCGGCACCGATATCGGCTATGTTTATTCGCTTGATGCGGCTTCGGGCTGCGTTTATTGGTCCTACCGCACGGCCGCGGGCATCCGCAACGCAATGACCATTGGGCCGATCGAGACGGCAAAAGGCGTCCGTTCCGCAGTGTTCTTTGGCGACCTAAAGGCCGGCGCCTATGCCATCGACGCCCAGGACGGAAGTGAGATCTGGCGGACCCGCGTCGAGGAGAGTTTCGCCGCGCGCGTGACCGCCGCTCCGGCGCTGCATCAGGGTCGGCTCTACGTTCCGATTTCGGCATGGGAAGGCTTCCAGGCGCGAGTCGTCGACTATCCCTGCTGCACCGCCGTGGGCAGCGTGAGCGCGCTCGATGCCAACACGGGCAAAGTGATCTGGAAGACCTACTCCATTACCGAGCGGCCGCACCCCACGCAGAAGAACTCGCGCGGAGTGCAGCAATGGGCGCCCGCCGGAGTGCCCATTTGGAATACCCCGACCATTGATCCAAAGCGTCACGTCATCTACGTTGGAACCGGAGACGCTTCGACTTATCCCGCGCCGGCGACCAGCGACGCAATACTGGCTCTGGATATGCGCACCGGGAAGCTGCTGTGGTCCCGGCAGATCTACCAGCACGATTCGTACATCGTCGGCTGTGACGGCGCCGGCCGCACCGAGAACTGTCCCAAGGTGGTGGGACCGGACTGGGACATCCCCATGTCCCCGATGCTCATCAACTCCGCTGCCGCCAAGTCGCTACTCGTGTTCGGCACGAAATCCGGAGATATTCTGACGCTCGATCCGGACAGACGAGGCGAAATTGTCTGGCGCGTGAATCCCGAAATTGCCGCCGCGGCACACGATGCTGCTTCCTCGAACGGCATCGGGACTCGCGGTCCCGTGTGGGGCGCAGCATCGGACGACAGCTATGCCTACGTGGGCTCGAGCGCCGGCGGCGTTGCCGCCGTGCGGCTTACCGATGGCGAGCGCCGCTGGCAATCACCGCTCAACTCTACTGCGAGCCGCAGGGTGCCGCACTCGGCCGCAGTAACCATCATTCCGGGAATACTGTTCGTCGCTGGTTCCGACGGGAAGGTTTGGGCAATATCGAGCACCGACGGGCAGGCTCTGTGGAGTTTCGAGACTGCACGCCCCTTCGATACCGTGAATTCCGTGCCCGCCCACGGAGGATCCATTGCCTCAGCCGGGCCGACGGTCGCAGGCGGCATGCTATTCGTGGGTTCCGGTTACGGTGTCGTCAACGATACGCCCGGAAACGTCCTGCTTGCCTTCGCCTTGCAGTAACCGTACGCAAGCGGCTCATTTCTCGCGCGCACAGCCCAGACCTGCGAGCACGTCACGAACTACCCCGGCGAGCGCCGGCAAGTCGCCCGCTTTGCGCAATTTCTCGCTGAGTTCGAACTGCACGCCGGCGCCGGAGCGGCCGCGGTTGCAAATGTTGCGCGGATCCTTGCCCGGGAACCGGTGCCCATCGGCCTGGCAGGTAAATCGATTCGCCTCCAAGGCCTCGGCAATCTCGAGTTTCAACCGTTCGTTCAAGCCCCCTAGCAATATGTCAGGACCGCGCGCCGCGTAACCATGCACCGCGACTACGGTGTCGCAGACGGCGATGAGTTCCAGGGCCCGCGGTTCGTCGAACCGATGGCTGGCGAGATGCAAGCAATCGAAATTGTCGCCCGTGGTCCGCAATCCTTCGAACAAGTAGAGACGGTGCTCGTCGCCGGCGATCAAGCGCGCCACTTCGGAGGTGCGTCCTTCAATCCGCCCGCCATGCGGCGCGAGAACGGCAATCCGCGATAGCTCCCTCGGCAGGACTTCAACCGCATAGTCGATGCCTTCGTCGTAGTGCCCCGCGAGATCCCCGTAACAAAGATAATCGTCCGAGTGGACTGGTTTACGCACCGACACAGTCTAACGCGTCGCGGTTCAACCGCCACGCTTCTGGGTCAAGCCTCGCCCCACACTTCTTGAGCCACCCGCACCACCAACTCCAGCTTGCGCCATTGCTCTGACTCGGATACCGCGTTCCCATGATGAGTGCTGGAGAAGCCACATTGCGGCGACAGGCACAGGCTCGCCAGCGGCACGTAAGCGCCGGCAGCGTCGATGCGCCGCTTGATTTCGTCGGCGCCTTCGATGGCACCCTGCTTGGTCGTCACCAGTCCAAGCACTGCACGCTTGCCGGCCGGAAGGTAGCGCAGCGGCTCGAACGAGCCGGCGCGGGCAGAATCGAACTCCATGAAGAAGGCGTCCACATCGATGGAAAACATCGCTTCGGCAATGCTTTCGTAGCCGCCTTCGGCGACCCATGAACTGCGGAAGTTTCCGCGGCAGGTGTGCATGGTGATGGTCATGCCTGCCGGGCGATCGCGCAACGCGGCGTTCACCGCACTCGCAAAGATGCGCGGCAAGGCCTCGGGATCGTCGCCGTTCGCACGGCACGCTTCTCGAAACCTCGGATCGCACAAATAAGCGAATGACACGTCGTCCAGCTGCAAATAGCCACAGCCTTGCTGCGCGAAATAACGAATTGCCGTCTGATAGGCAACAGCGACGTCGTGCCAGAATTGCGCCAAGTCCGGATAGACCGCGCGGGCCACGGAGTTGCGCCCGCCGCGCAGGTACAGCATGGATGGCGAAGGAATCGTCACTTTAGCCGTGACGCCGCCGGCGTTTGGCGCACTCGTCAAGCTCTGTAAATAAACGAACGCGTCTACCATGATGGGTCTGGAGCAGGCCACTTTGCCCGTGACACCGGCTACCGGCGGCTGCTCTTCGGTACCGCCGAAACGGCTTTGGTCGGCCATGGAATTGATGCTGACGCCGTCGAGTTGCCGCAGAAAATCGATGTGCCAATAATCACGGCGCAACTCGCCGTCCGTGATGGAGCGCAGCCCGATCGCCCGCTGCCGCTCGACAACGCCGCGAATGCTGTCGTCTTCCACCCGCCGCAGTGCCTCCCCCGACAGCGCGCCTTGTTTGAACTGCGCGCGGGCGGCGGCCAGAACCGCCGGGCGCAGCAAGCTCCCGACTTGGTCGGCACGGAACGGCGGCTTCATGTCATACCTCGTCACTTGCCCATATTGCGCTCGATCACCGCAGAATGCTCGCTCCACCCACAGCGCAACGCCGCCATGCCGCGTAGTGCAATCTGTTAGCATGAGGCCACTTTTCAGCAAGTGTTGTGCATGCAGTTCAATCGCTTCGATCTGAATCTGTTGATCGCGCTCGATACGCTGTTGCGCGAAAGGAACATTACCCGGGCGGCCGAGAAGGTCTTCGTCTCGCAACCGGCGATGAGCGCGGCATTGCATCGCTTGCGAGACTACTTCGGCGATCCGCTGCTGGTTCGTGTCGGCCGCGACATGGA
>JANYIY010000112.1 GCA_025358615.1 Gammaproteobacteria bacterium
CCGATCTGCCGATGCGCAGGGCGACATCATGTCGGCGCTCGGCAGCCGGGGGGCCGAACTGACGGACATGCAAGCCGACGGCCGCGGCAGAATCCGCTTGGACTATATGGTGCCGTCGCGCGGCTTGATCGGATTTCAAACCGAATTTCGCACCATGACTCGCGGCACGGGACTGTTGCACCATGTATTCGATCACTACGGGCCGGTGGTGCAGCGCGAATTGGGCCAGCGGCCGAACGGAGTCCTGATCGCGAACGGCCAGGGTGTGGCGCTGGCCTATTCCCTGTTCAGCCTGCAGGAGCGAGGTCGATTGTGCATCGGACCCGGAGAAGAGGTGTACGAGGGCATGATCATCGGCCTCAACAACCGCGACAACGATCTGGTCGTGAACCCGCTCAAGGGCAAGAAGCTCACCAACATGCGCGCCGCAGGCAAGGATGAGAACGTGGTCTTGACCCCCCCGATCCGCTTCTCCCTGGAGCAGGCCATGGAGTTCATCGACGATGACGAGCTCATCGAAGTGACCCCCACTTCCATTCGCCTGCGAAAGCGCAATCTGCGTGAAAATGACCGCAAGCGCTCGGAACGCGAAACGGTGGATCAGAGCTAAGTATTTAACCGATTATTGGCCGAACCGAGACCCGCGTCACGCCCCCGTTGCGGGATCGCCCTAACATCTACGGCAATTCCGGTGCCGTGTCGCGCCGTAAATTAAGTGCGGGAGATCAGGGACTTGTCACGTGATTTCGCTGCTGCAATTCGTAGCGAGCCAACGCAGCCGGCGGACAGCTTGAACCATCTGCTCGAGCGCCACATCGCGGAGGCGCGCGGCCGGGGCGGTGACCTCGATATAGAAACCCTGCTCAAGTCGGTGAGCGCGCACTACGATCGCATCGACGGCGAGCGGCGCGGCGTGGTGCGCTCGATGCAGCTCATGTCCGATGAAGCGCAGGCACTGACCCGCGAAATTCGCGAGCAGACCGCATCGCATCTGCAGGCCATCCTGGACAACGTCAAGGACGCCATCGTCACGCTGGACGATGCGGGGCACATCGAGACCTTCAACCCCTCCGGCGAGCGCATTTTCGGCTACTCGCAAGCGGAGATCCTCGGCCGCTCGCTCGACTTCCTGCTGCCCGACATCGGTCAAGGCAGCAGCGATTATCTGGAGCGCTGCGCCACCAAGATCGACGACACGCATGTCGATCTGGCGGCGCACCAGACTTTGGGGCGCGTCAAGGGCGGCAATCGCGTCGCGGTGGAGATCGCCGTCAGCAAGGCCAAACTCAACTGGCGCGACGGCTACATCGTCAGTATTCGCGATATCACCGAACGGCATCTGGCCGAGCAATCGATGCGCGAAAGCGAAGCGCGCTACCGCACCTTGGTGGAGCATGCTCCTGAAGTAATCATCGTGTTCGATGTCGACAAGGGCAAGTTCGTCGACGTCAACGACAACGCCTGCCGTTTTTTCAAGATGTCGCGCGAGACTCTGCTGGCCAGCGGCCCGAACAAGATAAGCCCCGCGCATCAGCCCGACGGCACTTTGTCGTTCGGCCGGCCGCGCGGCTTCATCGAGGGGGCGCTCGCGGGCGAGGCGCCGGTGTTCGAGTGGGCGCACTGCGATGCCTCGGGCCAGACCATGCCCTGCGAAGTGCGCTTCGTGCGCTTGCCGAGTTCCAACCGGCGGCTGATTCGCGCCAGCATCACCGACATCACCGAACGCAAGCGCGCCGATGCCATTGCGGCAGGCGAACGCCGGGTGTTCGAGAAAATTGCCGCCAACGCGGCCTTATCCTCGGTACTGGAGTCGATTTGCGAATTGATCGAGCGGGTCATGGCGGAGAGCTTCTGCGCCATCAACCTCTTGGATCACGAGCGCCAGGCGTTGAATTTCGGCGTCGCACCGCATTTGCCGCGCGAGTTCGTGGCGGCGATGGATGGCGCGCCCATCGGCATCCGCTACGGTTCCTGTGCCGCCGCGGTCTACCTGGCCCGACAGGTTACCGTGGCGGACATCGAAAGCGACGCGCTGTGGGAATACCGGCGCGAAGCGGCGCAGCAGGCGTCGTTGCGGGCTGCGTGGTCCACACCCATCGTTGCCTCGGACGGCAAGGTGGTCGGAACCTGCGCAGTATATCGGCGCCAGACGGGCATACCGCTGGCCAAGGATCACGAGCTGATGTCGCGGATGGCGCAGATCGCCGGGATCGCAATCGAGCGGCGCGGCGCCGAAGACGCGCTGCGCAACAGCGAAGTGAAATTTCGCGGATTGTTCGAGAGCATGATGGAGGGCGTCTACCAGACTTCGCGCGACGGCCGCATCCTCGTCGCCAACCCCGCCTTCGTGAATCTGATGGGCTACGCCTCGGCGGAGGAGCTGTATCAGGTGCCGGCCACAGCGCTGTATTGGTATCCCAGCGACCGCGAGACCTTCGTGCGGCGCGTGGAGAGCGAAGGCGAACTGCGCAACGAAGAATATGTGCTGCGCCGCAAGGACGGCTCCATGCTGGTGGTCATGGATTCGAGCCGGGTGGTGCGCGACAAGCAGGGCCGGGTCACCGGTTACGAGGGGACGCTCACCGACATCACGGAGCGCAAGAAGGCGGAAACGGCGGTTTTTCAGGCCAAGGAACGCGCTCAGATCACGCTGCAGTCGATCGGCGATGCCGTCATCACCACGGACTCCGAAGGACGCATCGATTACATGAATCCAGTTGCGGAGAGCTTGACCGGATGGGAGAACCGCGAAGCGCAGGGACAACTCATCGGCGAAGTGCTGACCGTGGTCGAAGAGTCGACGCGCGAAGCCGCCGAAAGCCCGGTGATGCGCTGTCTGCGCGAAGGGCAGATGCTCGGGCTGGCCGAACATACGGTGCTGCTGAACCGCCGTGGACAGGAACTCGCCATCCAAGACTCGGCGGCTCCAATCCGCGACCGCGCCGGCAACCTGATCGGCGCCGTCATGGTGTTCCACGATGTGAGCAAGGAGCGGCGATTGCACCGCGCTCTGCACTACCAGGCAAGCCACGATGCGCTGACGGGATTGATCAACCGGCGCGAATTCGAAAATCGTCTGACCGCCGCGGTGGAGAACGCGCGGCAGGATGCTGCCAGCCGCCATGCGCTCCTCTATCTGGATTTGGATCAGTTCAAGCTGGTCAACGACACCTGCGGGCATCCGGCGGGGGATCAGTTGCTGAAGCAGATTACGGGCGTGCTGCAATCCCGTGTGCGCAGCGGCGACACCTTGGCGCGCTTGGGCGGGGATGAGTTCGGAATATTGCTGCAAAGCTGCTCCCTGGATCAGGCACTGCGCATTGCGGAGAGTCTGCGTCAGGCAATACGCGATTTCCGCTTCATCTGGCAGGAGGGCGTGCTCGAGGTCGGTGCCAGCATCGGCATCGTTGAGATCACCAGCGAGACCCCGACGGTCGCCAATGTCATGAGCGCCGCCGACGTCGCCTGCTATTCCGCCAAGGATCTGGGCCGCAACCGGGTGCAGCTGTACAAGCCCGACGACGTGCCGGAGCGGCACCGCGAAATGCACTGGGTCTCCAAGCTGACGCGCGCCTGCGATGAAAGCCGCTTCGAACTCTACTACCAGCCCATCGTTCCCATCGGCGCCAACGCCCACGAGCATGCGCGCGAACACTTCGAATTGATGCTGCGCCTGCGCGACGAGTCGGGCGCTCTGGTGACGCCGGCCGAGTTCATTCCGGCGGCAGAGCGCTACAACGTCATGCCGACGATCGACCGGTGGGTGGTTCGCCAGGCTCTGGATCGGCTGGTACATCGCAGCGGGTCGGGGGTTAAGCCGTTTACCATCGCGGTCAATCTGTCGGGGACGTCGCTCAACGACGAGCGCTTCCTCGAGTATCTGATCGCGGAGTTGAGCAGCAACGATCTCGCTGCGGGCGCGATGTGCTTCGAAATCACGGAGACCGCCGCGATCGCCAACTTGGGCAACGTCGTGTACTTCATGCGCGAGCTCAAAAGCCGCGGCTGCCATTTCGCGCTGGATGACTTCGGCAGCGGACTGTCCTCATTCATGTATTTGAAGACTCTGCCGGTCGACTATCTGAAGATCGACGGACAGTTCGTCGAGAACGTGACCCGCGATCGAGTCGATCGCAGCATGGTGGAGGCGATCAGCCAGGTCGGCAAGACCATGGGCATTCACACCATCGCCGAGCGGGTCGAATCGGCGGAAGTGCTGGCTGAGCTGGGGCGATTAGGGATCGGCTTCGCGCAAGGGTTTCACATTGCCGAGCCCCGTTCCACCAAGGAATTTCCGTATCTGCGCGAGCCCTCGAGAAAGGCCTAGCGGCCCTGGCGGGTCTTCCCGTTTCTCCGCTTGGCGAGTACGCTGACGCCGCAGATACGTGAAGGGCACCGAACTCAAGGGAACTCGCCATGATTCTTGGAATGACGCTTGCGACTTTTACGCAGTTTCATGTGATCTTGAGCTTGATCGGTATCGTCGCGGGGATCATCGTGGCGCTTGCCATGTTGACCTCGAGCCGTCTGCCCGCGCTCACCGCCTTATTCCTACTGACGACGGTGGCCACCAGCGTTACCGGGTTCATGTTTCCGTTCGAGAGTTTCGGCCCTCCGGAAATCATCGGCGTCATTTCTCTGGTCGTGCTGGCCGTCGCGATTCTGATGCTGTACGTCTACAAGCTCGCGCGCTCATGGCGCTGGGTCTATGTTGCCGCCGCGCTATTCGCGTTGTATTTGAATGTCTTTGTCGGCGTGGTACAGACCTTTCAGAAGGTGCCGTTTTTCAACGCTCTGGCTCCCACCCAAAAGGAACCGCCGTTCGCCGTGGCGCAGGGAATCGTGCTGATCGCATTCATCGCACTGGGCATCTTGGCGGCGAAGAAGTTTCGTCCCGCGACGCCGCGCCCAACGTTCGCATAACACCGGGCCATAGATAAGAATCATTCGCATTAAGTCAGCAGCGGTTTAGAAGGCATAGGTCGCGCCCACGCTGAAGGTATAGCGGGGGAAAACCTGATAGCCCACCAGATCGCTGTACACCGGAAGTTGCGCAAACCCGTACATGTTCAGTGGGCCGGCGACATTCACGGTCAGTCCGGGACTGAGGTAGGCGACGTCGCCGGCGGTGTTGGTGACGTCGGCGAGCGCGCCTTGATCCACCCCCTTATGTGTCAGATTCATTTGCAGCTGCGGCGCCCACTTCGGATTGCCTTCGTAGCGCATGCCAAGGCTCAAGATCGTGGTGTTACCGGGGCGAAAATCCCTGTCCGGTTTATTCTGCTTGCTGCTGAGCGCGCTTTGAAACTGCATATTGATGAAGGCTTCGAAATATTGCCCGACGGGCCGGTAGTAATAGGCGCCCAGGATGATATCGGTGCTGCCCGTGCCAGCCTGCAGGCTCGCGTCCAGAGGCGTTCCCGCGGCGGGACCACTGTGGAAGTTCACCGTGTCGTACTGTCCAGTCGGCAGCTTGACCCCCAATTGCAGCCCTAGATTGTGATTCGCCAGGAATCCCTGGTAGGCGCCGATGAGCCGCAAATCACCAATGCCGGAGCTTCGCGAGCTGCTGACCGGCGGCAACGGTTCGCTGGAATCGTAATCGCCGTAAGTAGAGTGAGTGCGTATCACGTACGGTACTCGCAGCCCGATGTTCCAGTCGGCGGCAGGACTGTAATCGATACCAAGAGTCAAATAGCGATTCAGTGTCTCGCGTTCAAACTCAGAGTCGTCCGGCACGGCGGCGACGGCATGTCTGCCGTTCCGCAATTGATCTTGGTGGATATAGTCGTATTCGAAGCTGAGGCGCCAACCCGGCAGCGCCGAATAGCCCATCGCCGCGTCGGCGCTCAAGCTACAGCCGCAGGCGGCGCAGCCCCATGAGTGCAGCGGAGCCATTGACAGGCAGGCGGCAGCCAACGCCGCAGAGTTCTTCGATCTATTCACGGATCTCTCCCCGGCGCTCGCGCACGAGCGCCCTTGAATTTGAAATGACGCGAACGCGCAGGGCATGCCATGCACGAGCCGTCGACGTTCGGCGATCAGCTCAGGGAGGGAGGCCCGCGAGGGCGATGCGCGCGAAGCGGCTGCGGACCCAGCCGCGCTGGTACAGGGGAAGACTCTACGCAGGAGGTAATTTGCCCGGGAGGTTCAAAAGCAATCAGGTGCGATATCGGTCCCGCGGCAGGTGCGCTGCCGAATGGGCAGTTCTGAAAGTCGGTGTGAGCCGGTGAATGATGATGGTGCGAGAGATGTTCAGGCGAGGTCGGCGTGTAGGTGGCGGGACAGAGCTGCAGCAGAAACGGCGTCCCACTCGCCGGCATGAAGCCGACCGGGATGTAGGCTCGAAAGAGCAGCGCGGCCAGCAGAACAACGGCCAACACATCGAGTCGCCTACCATTATATGGCCGGTTTCGCATAGTCTTGAGGCCAACGATGCCAGAGCGCGCTCCATTGCACCAGTAGCAAAAGGCCCCACTCACCCATTCTGATTAGGAGGAAGACTAATGGACGGATACCGCCGTGCAATTTGAGCTGCAACCGAGCATCGAAAACCGCTGGGTGAGGCTGGAGCCGCTGCTGGCCGGCGACTTCGATGCTCTCTATGGCGTCGCATCGGATCCTTTGATCTGGGAGCAACACCCCAACAAGAACCGCTATCAGCGCGACATCTTTGCCACTTATTTCCAAGGCGCCATCGAGTCGCGCGGTGCCCTTCGAGTATTCGATAATGCGACCGGCGCGCTGATCGGCAGTTCGCGTTACTACGACCTGGACCCCGCGCAGCGCAGCGCCGCCATCGGCTACACCTTTATAGCCAGAAGTCATTGGGGCGGTGAGTACAACCGCGCGCTGAAGACTCTCATGCTCGCGCACGCGTTTCGATACGTCGATCGGGTGATATTTCATATCGGTGCCGGCAATCTGCGATCGCGCAAGGCGATGGAAAAGCTGGGCGGAGTACTCATCGGCGAGGTAGCCATGAGCTACTACGGAGAGCAGAGCCATCAAAATGTCGTTTACAAGATAGATGCGATCGACTGGGCGCGGCCATGAATATCAAGGAAGAGGGGGAAACGGGACGCAAAATGTCGGCGCAGCGCGATATATTGTTGATCGTCGTCATCGCCATCATTGCGGCGTTCTTCTGTGCGAAGTTCAACTTGAGCGAAGCGCTGCTCAAATGGACCCGTCCGCTGGAGCGCCTGCAACTCGACGAGGTTCCCGCGGTATTGCTGGTGATCGCGGTCTGCCTGATCTGGTTCTCGTCGCGCCGCTATTTCGAGGCGAATCGTCAGTTGCGTATGCGCCGTAGCGTGGAGGCGCGTCTGGCGGAGGCATCTGCCGAGAATCAACGCTTGGCGCAGCAATACGTCGATATGCAGGAGCACGAACGTAAGGCCCTCGCGCGAGATTTGCACGATGAGTTGGGTCAATATCTCAACGCCATCAAACTCGACGCCGTGTCCATCCGCGAGGCGGCGTCCGACGCGGCCGGCGTGGCCGGCGTGGACAAGACGGCGCGTGCCATGATTGCGAATATCGATCGGATGTATGGCGTCGTGACCGGACTCATTCGGCAATTGCGCCCCGTCGGTCTCGACGATTTGGGGCTCACCGCAGCGCTCGAGCACTGTGTCAACGAGTGGCGTCTGCGGCTGCCCCAGGCGACGATCGACATGTCGATCGTCGGCGATTTCGCGAGCATGGACGAAACCCGTGGACTGGCGATCTATCGGCTGGTGCAAGAGGCACTCACCAATATTGCGCGTCATGCGGAGGCGACCAGGGTGGAGATCCGGATTCAGAGTGCAGAGCGGGGTCCGGCGGAAATTCTGATTGCCGACAACGGCCGAGGCGCCGACATGACGGTGCCTGGCGCCGGGTTGGGCCTGGTGGGCATGCGCGAGCGCGTGTCAGCACTCGGCGGGTCGATTGTGCTATCAAGCGAGCGCGGCGCGGGGTTCAAGGTCATGGCGTCCGTTCCCTCGCAATGAGCCGCGCCGGGATCAGCATTGGCGGCACGGTCACTCCCAACGGTAGCGCATTCCCACCCACACTGCGCGAGGTTGCGCGGGGGAGACCGCATTTTCGTTGGTCCAGTCGTCCGGGTTGGCTCGAAACGAGCCGTTCGGTTCGGACGAATTGCTGGTCAAGAATCCGGCCGTGGCGTAGTTCTTGTTGAATACGTTGGCGACGCGCACGAACAAATCGGTGGATTTTCCTATGTAGTAGCTGCTGTGCAGATTGAGCAGCGCATAGCCGCCGAGGCGCCCGGAGCCGGCGACGGTATCGCCTGCGCCGTTGGTTCCGCCGGACTGATTGGCGTTGTTCTCGTTACCGTGCAGTAATACTCCGGAGGAGACGATGACATTGGCACCCATATCCCAATTCTTGGTCAGCGAGTAGTCGAGCACCAGCCGGCCCGTGTGCCGCGGAATGAGCGCAAGCCGGTTGCCGGCACGCACCATAATGTTGCCGTCCGCGTCGGACGTGCTGTTCGAAGCGCCGCTGACCTCGAAGTTAGACTGATAGGTGGCATCGACGACGCTGTACACCAGATGCCAGGACAGGTTGGCCATCTTGCCG
>JANYIY010000122.1 GCA_025358615.1 Gammaproteobacteria bacterium
CGGCCGCGCGCGAGGAGCGTGATCCGGCGACCGTTCGGGAAGATGAACTGATCGACCTGCGGCTTGATGTTCTCTTCCTTGATCTCCTTGTTGTTCTCCAACCAGGCGACCTGGATCTCGCTGTCGAAGTGGCCGATGTTGGCGAGGATCGCCTCGTCCTTCATCACCTGGAAGTGCTCGGCGCGGATGACGTCCATGCAGCCGGTGGCGGTGACGAAGATGTCGGCCTCGGGCGCCGCGTCCTCCATCGTCACGACCTGGTAGCCCTCCATCGACGCCTGCAGCGCGCAGATCGGATCGATCTCGGTCACCCAAACCTGGGCCGACAGCGCGCGCAGTGCCTGCGCAGAGCCCTTACCCACATCGCCGTAGCCGCACACCAGCGCGACCTTGCCGGCGATCATCACGTCGGTGGCACGCTTGATGGCGTCCACCAGCGACTCGCGGCAGCCGTACAGATTATCGAACTTCGACTTGGTGACCGAATCGTTGACGTTGAAGGCTGGGAAAGCGAGCTGCCCGTCCTTGGCCATTTGATACAGGCGCTTCACTCCGGTGGTGGTCTCCTCGGTAACACCCTTGATTTTGGCCAGGCGCGTCGAGTACCACTTCGGGTCCATGGCAAGCTTGGACTTGATGGCGGCGAACAGGCTTTCCTCTTCCTCATTGCTGGGGCGCGCAATGAGCGTCGCGTCCTTTTCCGCCTTGGCGCCCAAATGCAGCAGCAGAGTCGCATCGCCGCCGTCGTCCAGAATCATGTTCGTATGGCCGCCGTCCGGCCACTCGAAGATGCGATGCGTGTAGTCCCAGTACTCGGCCAGCGTCTCGCCCTTGATGGCAAACACCGGCGTACCGCCCACGGCGATGGCAGCGGCGGCGTGATCCTGGGTCGAATAAATATTGCACGACGCCCAGCGCACCTGCGCGCCTAAAACGTTCAAGGTCTCGATCAGCACCGCGGTTTGGATGGTCATGTGCAAGGAGCCGGTGATGCGTGCGCCGCGCAGCGGCTGCTGTGCCGCGAACTCATGACGGATCGCCATCAAACCGGGCATCTCCGTTTCGGCGATGCGAATTTCCTTGCGGCCCCACTCCGCGAGGCTCAAATCCTTGACCAAGAAATCCTGGGGTTGCTTGATTGCTGCGTTCATCGATGTTTTCCTCAGGCGCTGCGCGCCGAATCTACGGGGTCGGGGCGACCCGGTCCGAAAAGGTTTGTAAGAGAGACGAGACGGTTCATGCGGCCCGCGTGGCCTTGTATTCGGCTGCCAATGTGCTCGCCTTGTCGGTGCGCTCCCAGGTGAACTCGGGATCCTTGCGGCCAAAATGACCATAGGACGCCGTCTTCTGATAGATCGGACGCGCCAGATCCAACATTTCGCGCAGGCCAAACGGCGTGAGATCGAAATGCGCGCGCACCAGCTGCGTCAAGCGCGTATCGGGCAACTTACCGGTGCCGAAGGTCTCGACCATGATGGACGTGGGTTCCGCCACCCCGATGGCGTAGGACACCTGAACTTCACAGCGCTCCGCGAGGCCCGCCGCGACAATGTTCTTGGCGACGTAGCGGGCGGCATAGGCCGCCGAACGATCTACCTTGGACGGATCCTTGCCGGAGAAGGCACCGCCGCCGTGGCGCGCAAATCCGCCATAGGTGTCGACGATGATCTTGCGTCCGGTGAGGCCGCAATCGCCCACCGGGCCGCCGATGACGAAGCGTCCCGTGGGATTGATGTGGTACTTGGTGTGCTTGTCGATCCACTTGGCCGGCAGCACGGGCTTGAGGATTTCCTCGATGACGGCCTCGCGCAATTGCTTGGTGCTGATGCTGTCCTCGTGCTGAGTCGACAGCACCACCGCTTCGAGCCCGACCGGCTTGTCATTCTCGTAGCTCAAGGTGACTTGGCTCTTGGCATCCGGTCGCAGCCAGGGCAGCTTGCCGCTCTTGCGTACCTGGGCCTGGCGTTTCACCAGCCGATGCGCCAGCGTGATGGGTGCCGGCATGAGCACATCGGTTTCATTGCTGGCGTAGCCGAACATCAATCCCTGATCGCCGGCGCCCTGCTTGCGCTCGTCTTTGCGGTCCACCCCTTGCGCAATGTCGGGCGACTGTTTGCCGATGATGTTGAGCACGCCGCAGCTGGCGCCGTCGAAGCCCATGTCCGAGGTGTCATAGCCGATATCGAGCACGGTCTTGCGCACGATGGCCTCTACGTCCACCCAGGCGCTGGTGGTGACCTCTCCGGCCACGATCACGACACCGGTCTTGACCAGGGTTTCGCAGGCCACCCGTCCCCTGGGATCCGCGGCGATGATGGCATCGAGCACGGCATCGGAAATCTGGTCGGCGACCTTGTCCGGGTGGCCTTCGGAGACTGATTCCGAGGTAAACGAGAAACTGCTGCTCATGTCAAATTCCTTAAAGCTTAGCCAAAATTGTCCCGATAGCGCCGCTCGAACTCTGCCTGAGTGAAGCCGTGGTTCTGCGGTCCGCGCGAGGCGATCTTGATCGCACCCATGAGGGAGGCCACGCGGCCGGTGGTTTCCCAGTCCAGACCCCGCAACAGGCCGTGAATTAGACCAGCGCGATAGGCATCCCCGCAACCCGTGGGATCGACCACGGCCGTAGGGTTAGCGCAGGGCAGGCTCACAGTGCCCCCCTGAGTGTAGATCACCGACCCCTTGGGCCCCAGGGTGACTATCAGGGCATCCACCTGGGCCGTGATATCAGAGACCGTGTAGCCGGTCTTTTGTTGCAGCATGCCCCATTCATAGTCGTTGACGGCGACCCAGCGAGCCTGCGAGATGAAGGTTTTGAGCTCCTCGGCCCCGAACATGGGCAATCCCTGACCGGGATCGAAAATAAAGGGAATCCTGGCGGCCGCAAATTGCGCCGCATGCTCGATCATCGCCTGCCGACCATCCGGCGCCACGATGCCGAGCGCTATCCCAGCCCCCGCGTCAGACACCTGATTGAGCTGCGCATGCTGCATTGCCCCCGGGTGAAAAGCCGTAATCTGATTGTCATCGAGGTCGGTGGTGATGAAGGCCTGGGCGGTAAAGGTGCCGTCCACGACCTTGATGTGATCGACGGCAATGCCCTGCGCCACCATGCGCTCGCGGTAAGGCGCAAAATCGTGGCCCGCCGTCGCCATGGGCACGCCCCGATCGCCCAGCAGCTTCAGGCTATAGGCGATATTGGCCGCACAGCCGCCGAATTCGCGGCGCATATCGGGGACCAGGAAGGACACATTCAAGATATGAATCTTGTCCGGGAGAATGTGCGATTTGAAGCGGTCCTGGAACTGCAAAATCGTGTCGTAAGCCACCGAACCGCAGATCAACGCGGCCTTTCCACTTGAGCGATCCTGCATCGTCCACCCGTCCCATGGCCAAACCCCCATTCTACAAGCAAAGCGAGGGGTCGCCGTAGCGAATCGCGACCTGTTCTTAGGCTGCCGCGCCGCGCTTGCGGGCCGCGACGGCACGGCGGGCGAAATAACTGCCACAATGTGCGGGTCTCATCGAACGAACCGGCTTTTGATTCACTACAGCACGAGGGGGAGCATCGATGAATAAGACCAGCGCGACCGTCACCGCCATCAGCAGCCGATTTATTGGCGGAACGCTTCGAGGCCGCGCTGGGTCAGCATATCTTGTGGGATACGCCGCTCACCTTCCTGATCGTGTACGGACCCGCTAAGTTCTCGCTGGATTACCTGCTCAACCGGTCACGTTTCTGAGCCTCGGCCGCGACATCTGTGGCGAGTGGGAGAGCGCCAGCCGCTACGAATGGCTGGTGACCAACGGGCTGGGCGGCTTCGCCTGCGGCACGATCGCAGGCGCCAACACCCGCCGCTACCATGGATTTCTCATGGCGAGCTTGCGGCCGCCGGTGGAGCGCACTCTGCTGGTGGCCAAAGTCGAGCTCAGCACGCACTACTTAGGTGTGGACACCGATCTGTCGGCCAACGAGTTCGCCGGCGGCGCGATCAGCGGCCAGGGCTTCGTGCATCTGGAATCCTTCGCCGTGCAGGACGGCATTCCCACCTGGCGTTACGCGGTTGCGGACGCGCTGTTGGAACAAACCGTGTTCATGGCTCCGGGAGCCAATACCAGCTACTTGCGGCTGGAGCTGTTGCGTGCATCCGCGCCCTTGCGCGTGACGCTCAAACCCCTGGTCACCTATCGCGACTTTCATAGCCAGAATCGCGGCGTCAAAGACTTCAAGCTCGACTCGGATAGCGCTGAGTGCCGGGTGCAGGCCTTCGCCGGCGCCCAGCCCTATCGATTATCCATCAGCCAAGGGCAGTTCACGGCGGCGCCACAGTGGTACTGGAATTTCTGGCATCGCGTGGAAGCGGACCGAGGCCTGGACGCGCTCGAGGATTTACTCACCCCTGGAACCTTTGCGGCGGACCTCACCCCCGCTGTACCCGTGTTTCTCCTCGCCACAGCCAAGCGCGAGCCGCCGGCGCCGGGCGCCACCATTCTCGCCACCCTGCAGTCGCGCGCGCGGCAATTGATCGCACCGCTGCCGACCACTGCACCGCCCTGGATCCGGAAGCTAGCGCAAGCATCGGATCAATTCATCGTGCGGCGCGGCGCGGCCGGCGCCGCGACAGGGACCGATACCGGAGCCGATAACGGAACCGATTGCAGCATCATTGCGGGCTACCCCTGGTTCACCGACTGGGGGCGCGACACCATGATATCTCTGCCCGGACTTGCGACTTCGCTCGGACGCTACGATATTGCCGCCGGTATCCTGCGAACGTACGCCGGCTTCGTCGATGAGGGCATGCTGCCGAATTGTTTTCCCGATGGCGGCGAGGCGCCCCAGTACAACACTGCCGATGCCACCTTGTGGATGTTCCACGCGCTCGACGATTACCTGCAGGCCAAGCGCGATCCCGACTTGGTGCGCGAATTAATGCCGGTGTTGATGAGCATCATTCATGCGCACGCCGACGGCACGCGCTTCGGCATTCGCGTCGATCCCGCCGACGGTTTGTTGCGGGCAGGCGAACCCGGCACGCAATTGACGTGGATGGACGCCAAGCACGGCGATGAGGTATTCACGCCACGCATCGGTAAGCCGGTAGAAATCAATGCGCTGTGGCTGAACGCGCTGGACGTCGCAGTGCGGCTCGCGGCAGCGGAGGGACACGCGCAGGAGAAGAATTTCTGCCAGTCGCTGCTGGCGCGGGCCAGCCAAAGCTTCGGCCGCTTTTGGAATGAGCAGCGCTCCTGCTTGTACGACGTCATCGACGTCGACGGCAGCGGCAGCGTCGATGCGCGTATCCGGCCGAATCAAATCCTCAGCGTGTCCCTGCCCTACTGTGCCTTGAGCGCCGAGCGGATGCGTGCCGTGGTCGACATTTGCGGTCGCGAGCTCCTCACCAGCCATGGGCTGCGCAGCTTGAGCCCTCAAGAATCGGGATACTTGGGCCGCTACAGGGGGGATGCGGGTCAACGCGATGCCGCCTACCACATGGGCACCGTCTGGGGCTGGCTGCTCGGGCCCTTCGCGCGGGCTCACTATCGAGTGCATGGCAATGCGCGGCTGGCGCAATCGTTTTTGAGTCCGATGGCACAGCAGTTGGAAAGCGCGTGCTTGGGGACTTTGGGCGAGATATTTGATGGTGACGCACCTCACACTGCACGCGGCTGTTTCGCGCAGGCCTGGAGTGTCGCTGAGATACTGCATTCCTGGATTTACCTCGAACGCCGCCTCTCGAACGCCGAATAAGGAAAAAAAATGAGTATCGAGCGCGAGCGCCTGCTGGCTAACGTTCCCGGCCCCGATGGCTGGCATCACTGGGGCCCCTATTTGAGCGAGCGCCAGTGGGGCACGGTGCGCGAGGACTACAGCGCGGGCGGCACGGCCTGGGAATACTTTCCGCATGAGCACGCGCGCAGCCGCGCCTATCGCTGGGGCGAAGACGGCATCGCCGGCATTTCCGATGCCGAACAACAGGTGTGTCTGTCGCTGGCCCTGTGGAACGGCGCTGATTCCATTCTGAAGGAGCGCCTGTTCGGCTTGACCAACGCCCAGGGCAATCACGGGGAGGACGTCAAGGAGCATTACTTTTACTTGGATGCGACTCCAACGCACTCCTACTTGAAGATGCTCTACAAGTATCCGCAGCGCGCCTTTCCCTACGCGGACCTGGTCGCCGAGAACGCGCGCCGCGGTACTGACCTGCCGGAATACGAGCTTTTGGACACCGGTGTATTCGCCGAGGATCGCTACTTCGATGTCTTCGTCGAGTATGCGCAAATCGAGCCCGGCGACATGCTGATGAAAATCACGGCGTGGAATCGCGGCGCTGCGCCCGCGGTGTTGCACCTGATGCCGCAATTGGTGTTGCGCAATACCTGGACCTGGGAACCCGGTTCGGTCAAACCCCGCTTGACTGCGGCAAGCGACGGCAGCATCGGCATTGAACCCACCGCGCTGGGGATGAGCCGCCTGTACGTCGACGGCAGCGCGGAGCTGCTGTTCACGGAAAACGAAACCAATGGGCCGCGGCTCTGGAATCTCGGCGCCCCCGGCTATGGCGCCCCCGGCGTGAGCGCCCCCGGCTATTTCAAAGATGGCTTTCATGATCGCATCGTCGGCGGCCGCCGCGATACCGTGAATCCCGCCAAGCACGGCACCAAGGCCGGTGTGTGGTTCCGATCAACCATCGAGGCCGGCGCCAGCCAAGAGTTTCGACTGCGCCTGTCGCGCCGCGCCCTCGCTCAGCCGTTCGCGAAATTCGAGCCCTGCATGGCCCTGCGGCGCGGCGAGGCCGATAAATTCTATGCCGACCTGCAGAAGGACATTGTGTCGGCCGATGAGCGGGTGGTGCAGCGGCAGGCCTTCGCGGGCTTGATCTGGAGCAAGCAATTTTACTACTTGGATGTTGCGCGCTGGCTCAAAGGCGATCCCGGCCAGCCGACGCCGCCGGACTCGCGCCTGCACGGCCGCGACATCGAATGGCGCAATCTCAATAACGCCGACATCGTGTCCATGCCGGATAAGTGGGAGTATCCCTGGTACGCCTCCTGGGACTTGGCATTCCACTGCATCCCATTCGCCCTGATCGACGCCGAGTTCGCCAAGCATCAGCTGGTGCTGTTGACCCGCGAATGGTACATGCATCCGAACGGCCAGATTCCCGCCTATGAATGGGCCTTCAGCGATGTCAATCCGCCGGTGCACGCCTGGGCCGCCTGGCGCGTGTATCAAATCGACCGTAAGCAGAACGGCGGTAACGGCGATCTCGAGTTTCTCGAACGCGTGTTTCACAAGCTGATGATTAATTTCACCTGGTGGGTGAATCGCAAGGACAACTTAGGCAGAAATATTTTCCAGGGCGGATTCTTAGGACTGGACAACATCGGTGTGTTTGATCGCAGTGCGCAACTGCCCACCGGCGGCTACATCAATCAGTCGGACGGCACCAGCTGGATGGCGATGTATTCGCTGAATCTGATGCGCATCGCGCTGGAACTCGCCCAGCACAATCACGTGTATGAAGACATCGCCAGCAAGTTCTTCGAGCATTTCTTGAATATCGCCGAGGCGATGAGCTGCATGTACAGCGCGGATGTCGGTCTGTGGGACGAGGAAGATCAGTTCTTCTACGATGTGCTCAATCTGCCCAACGACGAGAAGGTGCGGCTGCGGATTCGTTCCATGGTGGGATTGATTCCCCTGTTTGCGGTGGAGACCCTGGAGCCGGAAATGCTGGAGCAGCTGCCGGGATTCCGTAAGCGCCTGGAATGGTTCTTAAGCCACCGGCCCGACCTGGCTAGCCTGGTGTCGCATTGGGAATCCCCGGGTCGAGGCCAGCGGCGATTGCTATCGCTGCTGCGCGGCCATCGCATGAAGAAACTACTGCGGCGAATGCTCGACGAGTCCGAATTCCTATCCGACTACGGGATTCGAGCCCTGTCGCGTGCGCATCTGGCGCACCCGTTCGAGCTCAAGGTCGGCGAGGTCAATCAGTCGGTGCACTACTCGCCGGCAGAATCCGAATCCCGGCAGTTCGGCGGCAATTCGAATTGGCGCGGTCCGATTTGGTTTCCGCTCAATTTCCTCATCGTCGAGTCGCTGCAGAAATTCCATCACTACTATGGCAATGACTTCAAAGTGAATGCCCGACGGGTTCGGGTATCTATATGACCCTCGATGAGGTGGCCACCGAGCTATCGCATCGGCTGTCGCGTATTTTCTTGAAGGACTCCAAGGGCGAGCGCGCCGTGCTGCGGCATCAGCCGCAGCTGCAGTCGGACCCGAATTATCAGGATTGCATCCCTTTCTACGAGTTCTTTCACGGCGACACCGGCCGCGGTGCCGGCGCCTCGCATCAATCGGGTTGGACCTCGCTGATCGCGAAACTGCTCATGCCCAGGGCCCACGAATAGCCGGCAGGTTTTGTCCCGCGCGCGCTCGCGATGGCGCTAGACTAGCGCCACAACAACGGGAGATCAGGGTGACCACGAGAAGAACCATGGCTGCGGCGGCTTTTGCGCTGGGCGCACTCGCTTTATCGGGGATCGGTTCAGTGCGTGCACAAGAGATGCCCAAGACCGTGGCAGAAGCCCTGGCACTGGAACAGGCCGATCGGCTGCCGCTCACCGATTTTTATGCCACGCCGAAGAATTTGGCGGCGACCAAGCCGGGCGATCTGCTGCGCAAGGAGAGCTTCGGCGGCTACTCGTTGCCGCAAGGCGCGACCGCGGTGCGCATTCTCTATCATTCTCTGGATGCCACCGGACGCGACGTAGCCACCTCCGGGGTGGTACTCATCCCGGCGGGCACGCCCCCGCCGCAGGGCTGGCCCGTCATTGCCTGGGCGCATGGCACCAGCGGCGTGGCGCGGCTGTGCGCGCCCTCCGCCATGAAGGACGTGTACTACGGTGCCGAAGGGCTCATGCCCATGGTGGCTGCGGGATTCGCAGTGGTCGCCACCGACTACCACGGTCTCGGCACCGAAGGCTTGCATCAATACGTCAACAAGGTGGCACAGGCGCACGACGTGGTGTATTCGATACCTGCGGCGCATAAGGCCGTGCCGAACCTGAACCCGAAATGGGTGGTGGACGGGCACTCGCAGGGCGGGCTCGCCGCCTGGGGCGTGGCCGAAGCGCAGCACGATCTCAAGGATCCGAATTATCTCGGCGCGGTGTCGGTGGCCGGAGCCGCACGCGAGGGAGATTTCTTCAATCACCTCGGCAATACCCCCGGGGTGGGTTTTTATCTCGCCTTCATGGCGGCCGGCATTCACGCGCGCTATCCGGAATTCAAGCCGCGCGATCTAGTGTCGGATAGCGTGCTCGCGCATTACGCCGACGTGACCACCAAGGGATGTTTCTACTACGGGTATGCAACCTACGCCGCGCTGCCGAGCGGCACTCTGTTGCGGCCGCAGTGGGAGAAAATCGCTGCGATTCATCAGTTCTTCGAAGGCAATGCGCAAGGCGACAAGCCCATCGGCGGCCCGATGTTCGTGATCGCCGGCGAAGCGGATCAAACCGTGCCCATCGACGCCGTGCGCGCGGCGGTCAAGCTCATGTGCGCCAAGAAGCAGCCGGTGAGGTTCCACAGCTATCCGGGCCTGGATCACGATCCGACCATGGAAAACTCGACCCCGGAACAACTCGAGTGGATCAGAGATCGTTTTGCAGGGAAAGCGGCGGAGTCGAATTGCGCGGGCAACGCAAGTTGAGCGCTCAGGTAAACAGCGGCGCGCTACGGGCGTATCACCCTAATTTGTCTGGCGCGCTTGATAACCAAATGCAAGCACACTTGCGTTTGGTCATACTATATGCAACCCAATGGTCGTCGCTACCGGGCTTGACGGATTAGTCGATCAGCTGGCGAAACTCACCTAGGGCGCACTACGGGCGGAACGGATTCTCGACAGTCACTGACCCGAATTTCTGGCCATCCTGCAGGTCTTCGCTGTTCAATAGACGGCAACCTGCATCGATAGCTGCGGCGACAATCAGCGCGTCATAGAAGGAAAGACTGTGATCGCGAGCCAGTGCGACTGCCTGGGCATGAATGGCGTTGGTCAGCGGTCGCGCTGGGCCCGCCAAGTCTTCGATTACTTTGATGGCAGCCTCAATATCAGACCACTGCCATCGCAATTTGCGTCGCGTAACATTGGTGAACTCGTTGAGGACTTGGACTCCGATAACGCCACCACCGGCAAGTAGCGCCTCTGCTCGGCCACTGCGAGGATCATCCTCCGCGAATGCGTAGATCAGAACATTCGTATCGAAGAATCGCTCACCGGGCATTGGCCTGTTCTCGCTCGAAGCGGAATCCCTTGGGCAGGGGTTTCTTGAGGGCTCGGAGTCGGGCCAGCGCCCGCTCACGGCCGCGGTCGCGTGCTATTTCGAATCGACGCTCGCCACCTACGATAATCTCGATCTCATCTCCGGTCTTTAGTCCGAGAGCCTTTACGACAGCGTCCGGAAGCCGCACTGCGAGACTGTTTCCCCACTTGGCAACGCGCATAATCTACCTTATGATCTACATTGACAATGTATATCATACCAATGCGCAACATTGGCGGCAAGAGACTAATCAGGTGACTTAAGCGAGAAAGGCAGGGCAACGTCAATCCATTTGACCTCGCCCCGCAGGGGGAATATCGAAACTAGGAACCCTTGTGCTCCGCCTTCCACTTCTCGACAGCGGCCAGGGTGTTGCCCACATGCTTGTCGGGATCCAATGCCGTGTATTCATAAATGATCTTGCCGGTGGGGGCAATCACATAGGACGTACGATTGGCATATTCCGGCTTGACCGCCAATACGGCGTCGTAGGCCTTGGTGATGCTCTGGTCGGCATCGGAGGCCACCGCAAACTTGTTGCGGCACTCGCTCACCGAGAACTGATTGAGCGTGTCGATGGGATCGTGCGAGACACCGATCACGGTGGCGCCGAGGGCCT
>JANYIY010000136.1 GCA_025358615.1 Gammaproteobacteria bacterium
CGCGTTGTAGAAGGTGTCGACGATCACGGTGTTGTATAGCCACAGATGCAGACTCGCGCCCAGGATCAGCGCCAACAGCAGCATGCGTTTCAGCCCGGCGAGGACCGGTTCTTCGATCTTGCCGGTAAGGTGCAGATATCCCCACACCATCACGTATACGGTCGCCAGCGTGACGATTGCGGGTTCGAGCACCGCTGCCAGCCGCGCCGTGTTATCGCCGATGTACGTAGCCATTTGACCGTTGAGCCAGGTCCAAAATGTCGCGAAGAATCCCATGTCGATCTATGCTGCCTGCGCCTACGTTTGCGGCACCGGCCGGAAGCGAGTCTCGAAACGTCCTTGCCCGGCGATCACCTGTTCCTGCGCCTGCTGCCGTATGACCGATTCCTGTGCTTGGGTCGCCTGATACAGAACCTGCGTCTTCGTTTGCTCGTTTTGCAGCATTCCCAGCTCAGCGCCGATGCGCGCCTGCAGATCGAGAATCGCCTTCTGATCTGCCGCAGTCGAAATGGCTGCAATCAAGCTCTGAATGGACGCGAACCGGTCGCTTGAATTCGCGAGCGCCGCGTGGCTCAAAGCCTGTTGTGTGGCGCTCGACTGGCGCGCCGCCTGAATCAGGTTCTGATCGGCGGCTGACAACAGGGCCAAGCGCTGCGGTGACAGGACGGCATTCGCTGTGACCGCGCTACGCACATCGGCCGCAATCCCTGCGTAGCCGCCCGCTCCCTGTCCTTGCAATACGCTGCTCAATTGCGTCCAAGTCGCGGGCAGATAGTTGCGCGTAACGCCCGACAGCAGCAGCTGCATGCCGCGATCACCCGTCATAGCCTGCAGCGCCTGCTGTGCGGATTGCAGTTGATTGCGAGCCGTGTCCAATTGCTGCTGCATGGTCTGGACCTCCTGGACCAGTTGCGCGATGGCCGGCACATCGATGACCGCCCATTGCGCCCGGGCGGCCGGACTTATTGTCATTGAAGCCAACAGACACACTGCAGCCAAACCAATATTGCGAGTAATCATGCGCGTCTCCTATGAATTGACTTGATTAGATGAACAACCATCAGTGGCCGACCCGGCCATGAATTGCGGCAGCCAAGCCGTGGGATCCGCTCCGGTGGCCGACATGATCTGGTGCATGCGATTGACCTCGCCGGCGCGGCCTGAAATCACCGCGAGCTCAGCGTTGAATCCCTTGAGATCGAGCTGACACACCACGCTGTGATGCGCCTGCTTGATCAGAAACATCCGCGACCCCGGTTCGAGTTGCTCCTTGATGAGCTTGTATTCGCGTTCGGTCAGCCCGAAGCCGCGCGTGTATTCTTCGAAATTCGCATCGGCATTCGGGAAGAACACTTTGGTGGGTGTTTGCTCCACCAGGGTGCGGCTGATGGGACTCTCGAGAACGTCGCTTGCACTTTGCGTCGCGAGACACATGACGCCGTTGAGTTTTCGCCAGGTTTTGGGCCCGTCCTTCGCGAAACTCTCGAATGCGGGATCCGCCAACAGCCGCCAGAATTCGTCCATCCAGCACACCAAACGGCGCCCATCGAGAAGCCGGCGCACGAGATGAAACAGGTACAGGGTGATGGGCGAGCGCGTCAGCGAGTGATCGAGAAACTCCGTCACATCAAAGCCGATGACCGACCGGCCGGTCAATCGCGATACCACGGTGTCACGCGGATTGTCGAAAACCCAGGCGTAGTCACCCCGGCAACTCTCGCACCAGCGCGCCAAACGAGCGTACAAGCCCTCCGGGTCGGTCGGATCGAGAAACTCCACCAGCCGCGACAAACGCCGCGCCTCGGGCTCCAGCGCCAAGGTCCCGCGCAGCGCCTGATCCAGGTCGGCCGCCTCACGTACCGGACTGTGGCGCCGGGACCGGGACGCACCCACGCTCAATTCAGCGAGCCACGCTTTGAGGAACTCCACATTCGCCGGCGTGACCGGCAACTGCAGTGGGTTGAAGCCCGTCGCAACGCCATTCCTCAGCGGTAGATATTCGCCGCCCAAGGCGCGCACCAGGATTTCGAGCCCACGATCCTTGTCGAAGACGACCTGAGTCACGCCTTGGCGCTGCAACATGGCGATCAGAAAGCCGATGAATACTGTTTTGCCCGACCCCGTCGGCCCGCAGATGAGCGTATGGCCGGTGTCCTTGCGGCTGCCCCCGTCGGGGTCACTCGGGTCGCTGGCATGCAGCGAAAAATAATAGGGCGAGCGGGCGCTGGTAACGAAAACGCACAATGCGTCGCCCCAGTGGTTGCCGGTCGCACGGCCGATAGGATAGTTGTGAAAAGGCGCCATTGCCGCGAAGTTCCGCGAGGTGATCGGCGCCTTGCGCGGCCGAATCGGAAAGTTTCCCGGCAGCTGTGCCCAGAAGCCCGCTTCCAAGGCCAAGTCCTCGCGCGCAACCAACATGCCGGTATCGGCGAGCAGGCTGCGCGCCCGCGCAATGTGGTCGTTAAGTGCCTTGAGTCGGCCTCCTTCGGCACGTTCGCCACCGCAGTCTGCGAGGTCGGCGAGTATCTGCAGCGAGAAATGGTGATCGCCCATGACGAACTCATTGCTGGTGAGCGCGTCCAACGCATCCTTAAGCTCGGACGCCTGCGACACGGCGAAATCGCCGGCGTTCGCCATGCGGTTGAATTGGCGTTGTAGCAGGGACTGGCCCGCGGCCTTCGTCAGAAAAGTAAACGATTGAGTCAGGACGAAGGCGAACGGCGCCGACAGCAGGCCGCTGTACATTCCAACCCTGCTGGGAGTCGGATATTCTTTCACACCCAACATCGCGCCCACGCGTGTCATAGTCGGCGCGCGGTATTCGATGGCTTCGATACCGAAGAATAGACGCGTCGTTGCGAGCGCTTGATTGAGTGGGCCGCACGGCAGCGGGCAGCGCTGCCATTCACCGTTGATCAGCAATCCGAGGTACTCGAGCAACGAGGAGCACCAGACATTTCCCTGCATATACGCGCCCAGGATGTCAGGCTCGTATCGCGCCAAGGAAGCGGTAAGAGTCTGCGACAGCTTCTCGCAGGCATCGAGCGCGTCGACAAGCGCCAGCCGGGAGCCATCGCGTTGCGCCTTCGCCAGCAACTTTGATGTCAGTCCGGTGCCTACTCCTGGTACCGGTCGATGCACGACCGCGAGGTATACCTCGTTCGTCATCAATGTCTCGTTCGTAAGGCGGCTTTGATACCTTGTATAGAGATCGCTTGCGAACGAACGGCTCGTCGGTTTCTGAGCCAGGTCCTGCAAAATCGGGGAGATACCGACTCGACGGCGAACCACCTGGGTCCATAGCGCCACATTGGGAGTTCCAATATTGCGCCACAGTACATTGAGCCGCTCATGCCAGTTGTTCAGCTCCTCGTCATCGTTACTCTCGAAACTGGCGCCCGCCAATCGAAACACTTGCAGATAATCGCCAAAGGCCGTCCTCACCACGGTCGGCGCCACGTGGGCGGTATAGGG
>JANYIY010000178.1 GCA_025358615.1 Gammaproteobacteria bacterium
CTTGGCGATGTCGAGACTCAGCCCCTGCAATACTTCCACGCTTTGTTTGCCGCGAATGTACCGCTTGTCGACATTGCGCAGGGATACGATGGCTTCGCTCATGATCTAAAACCTCCCGCTGCCGCCCGAGGCGGCGGTTACTGTTCGACCCGAATCTGTACGCCGTCCTTGAGCTGCGTGAAATCGCCCACTGCCACGCGCTCGCCGGCGGTAAGGCCGGAAAGTATGGTAACGATGTCGCTGCTGCCCGCCCCAAGCCGCACCGCGCGCCGCTCGACGGTATCGCCATGCACGACGAACACGGTGCCGGTGGCCTCGGAACCCTGCACCGCATTCGGCGGCAAGGTGACGGCGGCTGCCGGTGGCGCGGCCCCCGGTAGGCCGGCCCCCGGTAAGCCGGCCCCCACCTTGCTTCCCTTATCCTGCGGCGAGTCGGCTAGAAACGCCACGCGCACTCCCATTTCGGGCAGGATGCGCGCGTCTTTCTGATCGAGTGCAATACGCACCGTTACCGTGCCTTTGCTGCGGTCGGCGGTGGGAATCACGGCAATGACATGCGCGGGAATTTGCCAGTCGGGGTAGGCATTGAGTTTGGCGGTGGCCTGTTGATCCGGGTGCACGCGGTTGATGAAATTCTCGTTGACGTCGACCTGAATTTCCAGGGAATCCATATCGACGATGGTGCCGATTCCGGTCCGGGTGAAGCCGCCGCCGGCGGAGATCGGTGAGACCATTTCGCCGGGTTGCGCGGCCTTGACCGTGACGATGCCGGAAAAGGGCGCGCGCACGATGGTGTCGTCCATGTTTCGATCGACCACGCTCAAGGCACGAGCCACGACATCGACATTGCTGCGCTGGGTAGCAAGCTGTGCACTCAACGCGTCGACCGTGGTCTGCGCATTGTCAACGGCGGCCTGACTGACAAAGTGCCCTTGCAGGAGAGTCTTTTGGCGGGTGTAGTCGCGCTGCGCATTGGTGAGATTCACTTGAGTCTCAGCGAGGCCCGCCTTGGCATAGTCGAGTTGGGCACTGGCTTGGTTGAGGGCGGCGCGAATGTTCGTATCGTCCAGCTTGGCGATGATCTGGCCGGCCTTGACGTGGTCGCCCTCCTCGATATCGAGCTCCACCATCTTGCCAGTGATCTTGGATGCCACCGTGGCCTGACGGCGCGCGACCACGTATCCCGACGCATCCAGGATCGAGCCTGCCGCGGCGGCACCACTGCCGGCGATGGCCTGCGCCGTCACAACGTGCACGGAGACCGTGGCGGAACGCGCCCCCCACCAAGCTATAAAACCCGCGGCAACGGCTACCGCAAAGGCGACTGCCGCCCAGATCCACCTTTTGTTGGAACCTACCGGCTCGCTGCTACGGTCGATGCGCAGCTGATTGAGCAGAGCGGATTTATCGTCCATGCGGTGTTGGAAGCGCGCCGTTGTCATCCCAAGGATAGGCATCAAAGCACAAAAGCCGGTCAAGACGCCAATGGGCCGCGTCGCTGCGGAAACGTCGGGCGCCCTCGCGGTGCTAGAGTGACTATATTTAGAGGTGACCCATGGCGCTCGGCGCCACCATCTACGTGTTCAAGATCGATCTTGCGGACTCGGATCGCGGTGTCTATCAGCCGCTGGAGCTGCGAGTGGCGCGCCATCCGTCGGAAACGGAGGAGCACCTGCTGACGCGCGTGCTGGCGTACTGCCTGGAATATGACGAGGGTATTGCGTTCTCGAACGGCTTGTTCGAGGCCGATCAGCCGGCAATCGCGGTGCGCGACCTGACCGGCGCGCTGCGCGTATGGATCGATATCGGGGCCCCGGAGGCGGCGAGGCTGCATCGCGCGGCCAAGTTGGCGCCGCGCGTGGTCATTTACACGAACAAGGATGCGGTGCAGCTGGCAACGCGCTTAGGTACAGAACGCATTCATCGCGTCGAGGCGATGGAGCTGTATGCCGTGGATCGCGAGTGGCTGGCCGGCTTCGCTGCGCGCTTGACGCGTCGGATGGAATTTACGTTGACTGTGGCCGAACGGCACCTGTACGTGTCGCTCGGCGACGAAACTCTGGCGGGGGTCATCGAACGCGTCGCGATCGGCGGCAGCGGCGGTAGTGGCGGCGGCAGTTGATGCCTACGCGCCAAGACGGTACCTTGCGGCACCCCCAAATCAACGAGGACAAATAATGGCAAATCGATTACTACCGCTGCGCGATCTGAAAGCTCCCTTGGAGCAGGATGCG
>JANYIY010000213.1 GCA_025358615.1 Gammaproteobacteria bacterium
CGCATCGGCGGCTCATGAGCCTGGAGCGGCGCTTCATGCGGGAAGTGGAGGGCGGCAACCGCAATTGGTTGATGCGCATCCTGCGCCATGAGGCCGGACACGCCATCGATTCGGCCTATCGATTGAGACGCCGCAGCCAATGGCGCGGGGTGTTCGGGCCGGCCTCGCTGCCGTATCCGGACGCGTATCGTCCACGACCGGGAAGCCGCCGCTTCGTGCAGCATCTGGGCGCGTGGTACGCCCAAGCTCATCCTACCGAGGACTTTGCCGAAACTTTTGCGGTGTGGCTGAAGCCAAACTCACCCTGGCGGCGCGAGTACGTCGGCTGGCCGGCCTATGGAAAACTGGAATTCATCGACGCACTGGCAAAGGACATCGGCCCCGTCAAACCGGCCGTCTCGGACCGCAGCACCATTGAGAATATCAGGCACGAAACCCGCACGCTGCGGGAGCACTACGAACGCAAGCTGGCGCACTACCGGTTGCCGCGCCGCTCGGGCGCCGATGAATTGCTGCTCAAGGTATTTACCGCGGTCCCCAGGGCGCGCGCGCGCCTGAAGGCGGCGACGCTGCTGCGCGAAATGCGCCAGCCGCTGCGCCAGCAGATCCAGCGCTCCGGCGCGTTCAGCGAATACCTGGTGCATCAGGTGCTGCGCCTGATGATCGAGCGCTGCGAGTCATTGAATCTATACGTGTGCGGACCGCGTCGCGAGCTCAAGGCGCACTTGCTGTGGGTGATCGGCCGCCTGGCCGAGTCCTATGAAGAGCGGCAGCTGCCGCGGGTATCGCTATGAGAAAGACGCGGGCTCTGGTTCTGGTGCATTCAACGCTGGTCCCTCCGGATTCTTTGCAAGGCTCCACCGAGAAAGAAATCGACGAATGGCGCACCGAATACGACGTCATTTCGCACCTCAAGGCGCAGGGCCACGAGGTCATGCCCTTGGGTTTGAGCGACAGCCTGTCGGAATTGCGCCGCGCGATCATCGACTGGAAGCCGCACGTGGTCTTCAATCTGCTGGAAGAGTTCGATGGCATCGTCACCTACGATCAACACGTGGTGGCGTTTCTGGAGCTGATGCATCAGCCCTACACGGGCTGCAATCCGCGCGGCATGCTGCTGTCGCGCGACAAGGTCTTGTCGAAGCAGCTGCTCTCCTATCATCGCGTACCCACGCCGCAATTCATGGTGTTCGCCCGCGGCAAGAAGCCGCGCATTCCGAAGAAGCTGCGCTTTCCGCTGTTCGTGAAGTCCTCGACCGAGGATGCCTCGCTCGGCATCGCGCATGCCTCGGTGGTGGCGGACGAAAAGCAATTGTCGGAACGCATCGCCTTCATCCATGAACAGACGCATTCGGACGCGCTGGTCGAGGAGTACATCGAGGGTCGCGAGCTGTACGTCGGGGTCATGGGCAACGACCGGCTCAAGGTGTTGCCGGTGTGGGAAATGACTTTCGGCTCCCTGCCGGAGAATCTACCCGCCATCGCCACCCGCAAGGTGAAATGGGATCGAAGCTACCAGCAGAAGTACGGCATCACCACGGCCGCCGCCGAGAATCTGCCCGACGGCACCGTGGCACGGCTCGAGCAACTGTCGAAGCGCATTTTCCGCGCACTGCATCTGACCGGCTACGCGCGCATGGATTTTCGCTTGCGGGCCGACGGCGAATTATTCGTGCTGGAAGCGAACGCCAACCCCAATATTTCCGCGGCCGAGGACTTCGCGCAGTCGGCGCTCACCGGCGGCATGAGCTACAACCATCTGCTGCAACGGATCATGCAGCTCGGCGCCAATTACCCGGCGGCGTGGCGCGCGGTGGAGCCTTAGCGTCTGCGCCGGGCGCTCTATCCCCCCGCCGCCTGGTTGGGCCCGGCCGATCGCGGCGCCGGTGCCTGCGGCCTTAGCCAGCGATTCAACCAACCGAGCACGGTGTCGTACCACTGCACGCTGTCAGCCGGTTTCAACACCCAGTGATTCTCGTTAGGGAAGTACAGCAGCTCGCTGGGTATTCCCTGGCGCTGCAGGGCGGTGAACACGCTGAGCCCTTGGGAATCCGGGACGCGGTAGTCGAGTTGGCCGTGAATCACCAGGGTCGGCGTCTTCCACTTGGACACATAGTCGATGGGATTGTGCTTGGCATACGCCGCGGGGTTGCGGTACTCGGGGCCGCCATTCTCCCATTCGGGGAACCAGAGTTCCTCGGTGGAGTAGTACATGGTTCGATTGTCGAAGATGCCGTCGTGGCTGACGATGCACTTGAAGCGGTCCGGCCATTGGCCTGCAATCCAATTCATCATGTAGCCGCCGTAGGAGGCACCGAGTGCGCAGACATTATCGGCGTCCAGCCAGGGATACTGCTTGAGGGCCGCTTCCAGCCCCAGCTTCAGATCCTCGAACGGCTTGCCGCCCCAGTCGCCGCTGATCGAATCGGTGAACGCCTGGCCGTAGCCGGTGGAGCCGTGGAAATCGATCATGATGACGCCGAAGCCGGCGCCGGCGAAGGTCTGCGCGTTCCAGCGCCAATTCCAGGAATTGGCGAAGCTGCCTTGCGGCCCACCGTGCACCACGAATGCCACCGGATATTTTTGGTCGCGCTTGAAATCGGGCGGCTTCATGACGTAGCCGAAGACATTCTCGTTGTTCCAGCCCGCGAAGCTGAACTGCTCGTACTCGCCGAGCTTGCGCTGCGCGAGCAGGGCCAGATTCAAGTGGCTGAGCGGCGCGGGCGTGCCGCCGGTGAAGCCCACCGCGTACAGTTCCGCGGGACTGCCCAGGTTGCTGGCGGCGTAGACGACTTTGCGCGGGCCGACGCTGAAGCTTTCAACTTCACCGGAGCCGGTGATCGCGGAGGCTCGGCCGGTGGTGGCATCGATTGCCCATAGCGGCCGCTGGCCCAGGTGATCCGTGGTGGCGAACAGGCTCTTGCCGTCACGCGACCAGCTGAAGCTCGCGATGGATCGATCCCAGCTCTGAGTGAGCGGACGCTTGACGCCGGACTTCATGTTCAACAACACCAGGTGAAAGCGATCGGCTTCGAAGCCCGGCCGGTCCATGGCCGCATACGCAAGCTGCGTGCCGTCGGGCGAGAACGCCGGTTGCCCATCCCAGGCGGGATTATCGGCGGTCAAATTGCGCGGGGTCCCGCCTTCAGCCGCGACCTCGTAGAGATCGAAGTTCGTCGACCAGGACTCTGCGGCGCTGGCACGCACCGAGAACACCAGCTGCGCGCCGTCGGGACTGAAGACATAGTCCTCACGGCCGCCGAAGGGCTTGCCGGGTACATCGCCGATGCCGGCGCTGAGATTCACCGCGGTTCCGCGGGCGACGTCATCCAGTCCCAGGGCAAAGAGCTGCGAACGGCGGCCGTCACTCCAGGTATCCCAGTGCCGCACGAACAGTTCCTTGTGCAATACGCCGCTGGCCTTGGAATGGGCGGCTTCATCCAGGCGTCGCTTGGTACAGTCCAGATCCTGGCAATCCAAGTACACCTCGACGCTTACAACGATACGGTCACCCTTGGGCGAAACCCGAAAGCTGCCCACATCGAGCGGTAAGTTGGTGACCTGCAGCGCGTCGGTGCCCGGCGCGTCGGCGCCCGGTGCATTGGCTCCCGGCGCATCGGTGGACGCGGCTGCGTTCGCGTTGCGCGCGGCGCCGCCCGCCACCCGCCATACCTGATTCGAGCCGCTGCGATTCGAGAGAAAGTAAATAAATCGACCGTCCGCGCTCCACTCCGCGCCGCTGGAATTGGCAGCAATGTCGGAGAGGCGAACCGCGGCGCCGGCGCGCTTAGCCGTGTCCAACAGCCAGATGGCGGTGCGCGCCTTGTTGGCTTCCATGTCGGTGGCGCGCACGGTATACGCGACGCGCTTGCCGTCGGGTGAGACGGCAATATCCGATATTCGTTCGAGGCGAACCAGGTCCTGCACGGTGAACGCCTGCAGATGCTCTGGTGCTGCTGTGGCGGCGGCGGTGCCGGCCGCGAGGGCGGCGCCCAAGGTGAGGCAGGCGAGAGTGCGGTAGGCGGTAGCGACGAAAAATCGATGGGCAGCCATTGCGATATTCTCTGTTAAAAGGTTGCGTCGCCGGATTGTAGCCTTAGGGGAGGCAGATTCCGCAAAACGCGCGCCGCTTTAGGCAACAATAGCGAATGAATGCGCCGCTGGTCTTGAGTTTCGATTTGGACGATACCCTGTGGCCGGTGGGCCCGGTCATTGCCGCCGCCGAGCGCGATCTATGGTCGTGGCTGCGCGAGCACCATCCGCAGACTGTGAGGGGCCATAGCATCGAGTCGTTGCGTGACATGCGCGCCGCAGTGGCCGAACGCTACCCCGAGCACGCGCACGACCTGACCTTTCTCCGTCACCGCGCGCTCACAGATCTGTTCGAAGCCGCCGGGCGGGCGAACTCGCCGGCCGACGCGCAGTCGCAGGCCGATGCGAGACTGCGGGCCGACGAGGCGTTCGAGGTATTTTTCGCCGCGCGCAACCGCGTCGAATTCTACGACGACGTGCGGCCGGCGCTGGAGCGGCTGCATGCACGCTATCGGCTGTTCGCGCTCAGCAATGGCAATGCGGATCTGAAGCGCAGCGGCATCCACCGCTGGTTCACCGGCCACGTGACCGCGAGAGGGGCGGGTGCGGCGAAACCGGACGCGCGCATATTCACGCGACTGCTGGCGGAGGCAGGCGTCGAGGCGCAGCAAGTGCTGCACATCGGCGATGATCCCGTGACGGATGTTGCCGGCGCGATGCAGGCGGGTATACAGGCCGTGTGGCTGAATCGCGATGCGCGCGCATGGCCGCAGGGTTTGCCGCCGCCGCCGCGCACCATCACGACGCTTGCGGAAATCGACTAGCACCAAAGCGATGCATATGAGACGCGGCGCACGCTTAGCAGCCTACGACGTCGATTGCTGATTGCGAAATAGCTGTAAAAATAGGCATTTTCTGACACCAGTTCGCGGTTTTTGTGTTCACTTCGACTTTGCTTTGTCGATAGGATGGTATCAGCGAAAAAAGGATGCCAAGCATGCAAGCAGTGTCTGCGGGATCTCTGGTAGCGGTCAGTTCCCTACGCGAATTTTTTCGTGACGCGTTTCACGCGGCCAGCGAACACCAGCACCTCGACATCGACGAACAGGCGGAGCAGTACGTGGTCAACCTGCTCACCATGTTCTCCCGTGCCGACGCGCTGTACGAACGTACGCCGGACGGCCTGCGCATCCGGCCGCTCGCGCACATGCTTTCGGATGCGCTCGAGGCACCGACCGTGCTGGCGCGGCAACGGGGATTGCAGCGCCTGGGCGACGTCTCGTTATTCATCGCCGGCTTCTTCGCCCGCAGTTTTGCCCGCAAATTGATCGATATCGACTACCACATTGCCATGGGCGGAAACGCTTACAGCTCACTGGCGGATACCATGCAGCGCTCCATGTCCGGACGCTGCGTGGCGGCGATTTACGCGCAGCTTGCAACGAAATTTCAGCGGCTGGTCGATGCGCTGAATGAAGTCAGCGAGATGTCCTACCGGCACACCGACGCCGACATACTGCGGCTGTACGAAATTTGGATGAAGACCGGCAGCCCCCGGGCGCACGGCCTGTTGAAACAGCTCGGCGTACAGCCGGTGGTTGCGGCCGGCGCGCGCCGCGAGCATTGATGGCGTTGACACCAAACGGGCTGCCATGGTTCTGAACAAGCTGCAATCGCT
>JANYIY010000323.1 GCA_025358615.1 Gammaproteobacteria bacterium
GGCATTCGCCACGCGGCGTTGCGTGGCGAGCCAACGCAGCGTCAGTTCCTCGCGCACCGCCAGCGACAAAATTTCGACCCTATAATACCCCGTATAATGAACTCCACAGATATCCAGTTTGCAACCCGCCGAAACGTCGCATTGCAGCCCGGCACCTTGCAAGCGGCCTTGCTGGATCGGCTTACCCGAACGCTCGGCAAGAATCCGGACTCGGCAACGGCACGGGATATTTACGACGCTTTGTCGCTGGCGGTGCGCGAGGAACTGACGCTGCGTTGGCTCGCCACGCAACGCCGCGTGGCGAATGCCCACGTGAAGCGAGTGTGCTACTTCTCGGTCGAATATCTGCCGGGGCGATCATTGTTGAACGCCTTGTCGAGCCTCGAGGGGGGGCTGCTGCAGGAAGCGCGAACCGCGCTGCGCAATTTGGGGCATGACCTCGATGACGTCGCGGCGCAAGAGGTCGATCCCGGCTTGGGCAACGGCGGATTGGGGCGCCTCGCCGCCTGCTTCCTGGATTCATTGGCTACATTGCAATATCCGGCCGTGGGCTACGGCATTCGCTACGACTACGGCATTTTTACCCAGGTCATCGGCGCGGACGGGGGACAGCGCGAAGTGGCCAGCAGCTGGCTGCGCCTGCGCAATGTGTGGGAGACGCCGCGCGGCAATGTGCGCTACACGGTGCGATTCGGCGGTCGAGTCGAGGCCGCGACGGCGGCCGAGACCGAGGCGCAACGCTGGGTCGACACCAGCGACATCTACGCGATTGGGTTCGATCAGCTGATCCCGGGCAACCGCGGCCCGACCGTGAATCATCTGCGGCTCTGGTCGGGCCGGGCGATCACTCCGTTTCGCATCGACGCCTTCAATGCCGGCGATTATTCGGCCGCCGTGCAGGAGCAGGTGGAGGCGAAGAACTTGTCGCGGGTGCTGTACCCGGACGACTCGACGCCGCAGGGCAAGGAGCTGCGGCTCAAGCAGCAGTATTTTTTCGTCAGCGCCAGCTTGCAGGATATCTTGGCGACGCATTTGAGCGAGGGCCGCACGCTCGCGTCGCTGCCCGACGCGATCGCCATTCAATTGAACGACACTCATCCGACGGTAGCCATTCCGGAACTGATGCGCTTGCTGATCGATGAGCACGGCCTGTCGTGGTCCGAGAGCTGGACAATCACCACCGGCGTGTTTTCATATACCAACCACACGCTGTTGCCGGAGGCGCTGGAGACCTGGCCCGTGGCGATGTTCGAGCACCTGCTGCCGCGGCACCTGCAAATCATTTACTTGATCAACCGCGATTTCCTGCAGGCCGTGCAAATGCGCTACCCCGGCGACAATGACCGCCAGCGGCGGCTGTCGATCATCGATGACGCAGGCGGCCGGCGGGTGCGCATGGCGCACCTGGCGGTGGTCGGCAGCCACAAGGTCAATGGGGTTGCGCAGCTGCATTCCGACCTGATGCGCAAGCTGGTGTTTGCCGGTTTCGCCGATCTGTATCCGGACCGGTTCATCAATGTGACCAATGGCATCGCCGTGCGCCGCTGGCTGAAACAATCCAACTTAGGCCTCGCCGCGCTGCTGACGGAGCGCTTGGGTTCGGCCTGGGAAAACGATCTCGAAGAGCTGTCGCGCCTGCTGGGCGCTGCAGATGATGCGGAATTTCGCCGCCGGTTCCGTGGCATCAAGCGCACCAACAAGCAGCAGCTCGCCGCCGAGGTGATGCGGCGCACCGGGGTCGAGATCAGCGTCGATTCGCTGTTCGACGTGCAAGTCAAAAGAATCCACGAATACAAGCGCCAGCTGCTGAACTTGCTGTACGTGGTGGCACGCTACCAGCGTATTCGCGAAAATCCGCGGGCCGACATCGTGCCGCGCACCGTCATCTTTGCGGGCAAGGCGGCCCCGGGCTACGTGATGGCCAAGGCCATAATCAAGCTCATCAACAACGTGGCGCGCACCATCGATGCCGATCCGGTCGCGCGCGACAAGCTGCGCGTGGTATTTCTACCGGATTACGACGTCTCGCTCGCGCAAAGGATCATGCCCGCGGCGGACCTGTCGCAGCAGATTTCCACCGCCGGCATGGAGGCGTCCGGCACCGGCAACATGAAGCTGGCGCTGAACGGCGCGCTGACCATCGGCACTTTGGACGGCGCCAATATCGAGATTCGCGACCACGTGGGTGCGGAGAACGTGTTCATATTTGGTCTCACGGCCGAACAAGTGGCGGCACGGCGGGCGGCGGGGTATGAGCCGCGGCGCGAGCTCGATGCCAATCCCGAACTGAAACGCACCTTGAGTCTGATCGAGTCGGAATTCGATGCCAAGCCCGTGGTCGAGCGCTTGCTGAGCGATGGCGAGCCATTTTTGGTGCTCGCGGATTTCACCGCCTATGCGCTGGCGCAGGATCAGGTGGACGCACTGTATGTCCGGGAAGACGATTGGAGCCGCAAAGCCATCGTCAACTGTCTCAATATGGGCTATTTCTCGAGCGACCGTAGTATTCGCGAGTATGCGGACCGAATTTGGGCCGTGAAGCCGGTGCTCTAAGGTGCCGCGCATTTGACCGACTCTGGGCTTACCGATTTCGACCTGTACTTGTTCGGTGAGGGCAAGCACGAGCGCATTTATGACAAGCTTGGCGCGCATCCTTACGGCGATGGCATTGCGCGCGGTACGCGCTTCGCCGTCTGGGCGCCCAACGCTGAGCGCGTGAGTGTGGTCGGGCCCTTCAATCATTGGGATGGGCACAGCCATGTCATGCGCAGTCGCGCCTCGTCCGGTGTCTGGGAGACGGCCATCCCCGGTGTCGAGGAAGGCACCGCCTATAAGTACGAAATCCGCGACCGGCAAGGGCGGCTGTTCGTCAAGGCCGATCCCTATGGCTTCGCGATGCAGTTACGGCCCGAGAATTGTTCGGTGGTGGCGTCGCTCGACGGCCATGCTTGGGCCGACTCGCAGTGGCTGGCACAGCGCGAGCGCAGCGATCCCCTGCGCCGGCCCTTCAATGCCTACGAGGTGCACTTGGGCTCATGGCGGCGTCCCTGGGATCAGCGCACTCCGCCGTTCATGAGCTGGCTCGAGGCGGTGGAGCACCTGATTCCCTACGTCGTGGAGATGGGCTACACGCACCTCGAGCTTATGGGCGTCGCGGAACACCCGCTCGATGCCTCGTGGGGCTATCAAGTGGTGGGCTACTACGCTGCGACCGCGCGTTACGGATCGCCTCGAGATTTCATGTTTTTCGTCGATCGCTGCCATCAGGCCGGGATCGGCGTGATTCTCGACTGGGTGCCCGCGCATTTCCCGCGCGACGATCACGGCCTTGCGTATTTCGACGGCAGTGCGCTGTACGAGCACGCCGACTCGCGCTTAGGCGAGCACACGGAGTGGGGCACCAAGATCTTCAACTACGGGCGCCACGAAGTGCGCAATTTTCTGGTCGCGAACGCGCTGTTCTGGGCCGATCGCTATCACGTCGACGGACTGCGCGTCGACGCCGTCGCCTCCATGCTGTACTTGGATTACAGCCGCAAACCCGGCGAATGGCTGCCGAATCGCGACGGCGGGCGCGAGAACTTGGACGCCATCGATTTCCTGCGCCAGACCAACAATGCCGTGCACCACGCATTTCCCGGCGTGCTGATGATTGCGGAAGAATCGACCTCCTTCGCCGGCGTGACACAGCCACCCGAATATGGCGGACTTGGATTCAACTTCAAGTGGAATATGGGGTGGATGAACGACACCCTGCGGTACGCCGCTCTGAATCCCGTGTATCGGCGCTTCAACCACCAGCTGATCACTTTTTCCTTCGTCTATGCCTGGTCGGAGAATTTCATTTTGCCGATCTCGCACGACGAGGTGGTGCATGGCAAGCGTTCATTGCTTGCCAAGATGCCCGGCGACGATTGGCAGAAGCGGGCGAATTTCCGCTTGCTGTTGAGCTACATGTGCGCTCACCCGGGCAAGAAGCTGTTATTCATGGGTTCGGAATTCGGTCAATGGCGGGAGTGGCGCGATCACGAGCAGTTGGAATGGTCGCAGCTGGCCGTTGCGGAACACTCGGCCTTGCGCGACTGCGTTCGCGATCTGAATTTTCTGTACCGCAATACGCCTCAGTTCTACGGCAGCGATTGCGATCATGAAGGATTTCGCTGGGTGGATTTGCACAATGCCGACGAAAGCGTCTGGGCGTTCGCGCGCCGTGCCGTCGGCGGAGATGAGGGCAGCCCCATCACCTGCGTGTTCAACGCGACACCGGTGCCGCGCGATGGCTACCGGGTTGGGGTGGATGCAGCAGGGATGTATCGCAAGCTATTCGACTCGGATGATGTGAAGTTCGGCGGTTCCGGCTACAACCAGCAGTCACAGGCCGGCGCTGCGCTCGAAGGCGCGCAAGGCTATCCACTGTCGCTGCGCCTGGATCTACCGCCGCTGGGCGCGATGTTCTTCGTCGGGCCGCCGGCCCTGAAGTGAAAGTCATTCAGTCGGGCCTGCCGCGCCCCTTGGGCGCCACTTGCACTAAGCGCGGAGTGAATTTCGCCTTATTTTCCAGCCACGCCACCCGGGTCGAGGTGTGCCTGTTCGATGCCGAGGGCGGTGCCGAGCTCGAGCGCTATGATTTGCCGGGGCGCAGCGGCGATATCTGGCATGGCCTGCTGTCGCCGCGGCGCGCAGGCCCGGGCAGCCACTATGCTTTCTA
>JANYIY010000273.1 GCA_025358615.1 Gammaproteobacteria bacterium
CATCTCAGCGCGGCCCAGCCTGCTCATCGACAAGGTGGCCTACGTGCTCGCCTGGTTCAAGTCGCACGACACCTGAGCGCATCAGACGGCTTGCCGGCGGCACGCTCCGATCATGGGTGAACCTCCGGCGGCTCGAGCGCCATCTTGTGGTCGCGCAAGATGGCGATGTAGACATCCTCCTCACGCGGCAGCACACGCATGTGCGCCAGCCGCACCCGCGCGCGTGCGTTTCTGGTCCAGGGCAGGAGCCGGTCGTCGAACTTGGCGGCGGCCGCGATGCGCCACTCCAACACATGCCTGCGTTCGGCAATTGCGCGAACCTCCTTGCTGTCCGGTGCGTGCAGGCGCTTCTCGATGCTGAAGCCCACCATCTGTGCGGCAATAGTGTCGCCGTGCTGCATGGTCTTCGATAATTTCAGGCACAACTCACGCCGCTCCGGAATCGCGCTCGATTCGCGGCAGGCTTCCACCAGTGCCGTCAAGGGCGGAATGATTTCGCCGCCGGCAATGCCGCTGGCTGCGATCAATCTGCCAGAGTCCGATCCGGCAAAGCCGCTCGGCAACTGGGTACGTGCCGCATGCAGGGCGTCGGCCATCAATACCACGATCCGGTTCCAGTAAAAATCGAAGCGCCCCCCTTGGGCCATGTCGGCCAGGATTCGCTGTACTTCCGTTGCATCTTTATCCTTCTGCGCCGCCGCCAGGGTCTGCAGCCAGGCTGCGCCATTGTCGGCGTCCACCCAGCGCATAGCAGTGGCGGCGTCGCGAATGTTGCAGGAGGGTGTGCCGGCGCACAATTGCAGTTGCAGCCAGCCGATACTCGCGTTCTGCGGCGCCAGCTCGCTGGCGCGAGCCGCCAAATCGACAGCGTTGGGGCCGCCTGATTTGCTGCTGCCCGACGAGCCCGTGAAGCGCAGCGCGGCGGCCGTCGCCAGTGATTTCGCATCGGCACGAGCCGCAAGCACCGTCGCAGCCGCGGCTCGCCAGCGCTGAAACTTGACGGCGTCGGTCTGCGAGCTCGATCGCGGTGCCGTGGTGCCGGCCGCGAACCCGGGAAGTGCTGCGGCGAGTGCAAGCACAGCCAGGCAGCGCCAACCTAAAAGTACTCCACGTTGAATACTCAGACAGGCTCCTAGCGGTCAGTGCGGCCGCCGGCAGCAGTCAGTCCCGCAGTGATCGCCAGTCGCATCGCGTCCTCGACCGAGATGTCGAGCGGTTGCAGGCGGTCGCGCGGCAGATAGATGGTATAGCCGCCGAAGGCATAGCTCATCGGGAAATAGACGGTTACCCAGTCATCGCCGCCATGCGGCAGCAATACCGACGGCACGTCCTCGCGCGTGACGAAGCCGATGGCGCGCACGTCCGCGAAACGGGCCAATACCACGCGCTGCAAATCACGCTTCTCGCCGCTGCCCGACGGCAACAGACTCACGACGTCCCTAAATCCGCCGTACAGTGTCTTGACGAACGGTATCCGGCCCAGGAAATCGTTCCAATAGCGCAGGATGATTTTGCCTGCGTACGCGTTGACCAGGCTGCCGACGGCCAGCAACAATAGGAATCCCGCGATCAACCCGAGGCCCGGCCAATAATGCTCCGGGCTGACGATGCCGAGTGTAATCAGCGCGCGCCGCAGCCACCCTTCGACGGTATTCACCAGCCACCAAATCACATACACCGTCAATGCCAACGGCAGTACGGTCACCAAACCACTCATGGTCAGCGTTAATATCTTGCGCATGCCCCAATCATCGCATGATCGGGCCTAGCGCGCCGCAACCGCACAGAACGTGTGCGAAGTCCGGTGATATTCGCCGCTCGGCACCAGCGCCGCAGTTTTTTGATTCCACACGTAATACTGTGTGACCACGGTCGGGCCGCGCACGCGGGTCACCATCAGCAATCTGCTGTCGCGGCGGAACAGCAGCGCCTCTTCCGTCCGGCACGGCAACGTAGCCTGCATCTCGGTGCGCGGATTGGGCGCGGCCAGTTCCCGCAGCGTCCCGCTGCGCCAATCGACCAGTACCACGCGGCCGCATGCCATGCCGCAGCTCGTCAACGTCGCCGTGACATGTCCGGCGAAGTTCGGGCCATTCTCCAATGCCGTTTGCACCATTGCGCGGTCCTCTTCGGACAGTTCGCTGCCGCCAAGATCGACCGTTGGCGGCAGAGGGGCATCCAGGGCCGCGCTTGGATACTCAGAAAATCGCGGCGCGCCCAAGGGCTCCGAGTTGGCAGCGCCGCCGGCAGCGATGCCGCGGATGCGATCGATCCGTTCGGCGATGTCATCGGTCAGGTACCAGTCGTCGATGATGAGTGTGCTGCGTCGAGCCTTTGCGGTGACGGCGACTTCCACCAACGTATGATCTTCGCACTTGCCGGCGTCATGTGGCGCACACAGGCTGTACTGCGTGTACGCGCCGTAGATATTGGGCGCGCCGGGCTCGTTGGGCGCCAAAAATACCAGGTAGCGTCCAGCAGGTACCTCTACGCTGAAATTCGTCTGGCCGCGCGTCAATTGCAGAGTGCGGACTCGCGAACCGTCGACATCGGTGGCATACACGGTCATTGACGGGATGAGCTGGCTGGGAAAGACAATGGCGCCGTCGATCGAGCCCGCCAGAGCGCCGGCGTACTGCCCCAGCGACATCACGGCCGCCAGCGACAAGCGCGCGAGAAACGGATAACCCAAGGCAGCAACACTCCGTAGCAATGAAAATCGATCGCGTGAACCGTACCACTTATTGTACGGCTGCGGCTATCTCTGTCAGGATGCTTAGCGATTGAACCTCAAGACATACGGGAGCTGAACATGACATCAGTCGCACGGGTCACCGAGATTATCGCCTCTTCCAAAAAGAGTTTCGATGATGCCATCGAAAACGGCGTGAAGCGCTCCACCAAAACTTTGAAGAATGTCGCGGGCGCCTGGGTCGCGAGCCAGGACGTTGTCATTGTCAAAGGCAAGATCACCGAGTATCGGGTCCGCCTGAAAGTGACTTTCGTGCTGGCTGAATAGCAGTTAGCCCGCTCACGGCTGGCGGGGCAGAATGAAACGCAGACCCTGGTAGTTCAGCACCACGCCGTCGCGCCGGATGCGTTCGACTGTGGGACCCTCCTGTAACGCAGAGCCCTCGTGGTATTTGCGCATATTGATGTAGACGAAGCGATCGGCCGGCTTGGTCGCATAGACATGCACGTCGAGGTGCAAATCGGGGAGCGCCTGGGCTCCGCTGAGGCTGATTTCACTGATCGAAGGCAGCACTTCCTGGTTGTCGCCCTGCGTATCCTGGTCGGACAGCAGTGGGTC
>JANYIY010000330.1 GCA_025358615.1 Gammaproteobacteria bacterium
CCGCGTTGATGGCCCTCGTAAATCCCCATCCGGCGCTGCGCGCAGCGGTCCCCATCAATGCCATGGTCGACGGCTGGCGGGGCGATGATTGGTTTCACAATGGCGCGTTTCGTCTCGACAGCCTCACGTATTTTCATGGCCAGGAAGCCACCCGCGCCAGCGACATCCCGTGGTGGACCGATCACTATGATGATTACGACTCCTGGCTAAGCGTCGGGTCTGCGAGCGATATGGCGCGCTTGCACGGTCTCGAGCAAGTCGGCTTCACCGCCAAGGTCATGAATCACCCGGCCTACGATGAGTTCTGGCAACAACAGGCGCTGGACAAAATTCTCGCCAAACAAGGCGTCTCCGTCCCTACCATGCTGGTGCATAGCCTGTGGGACCAAGAAGACATGTACGGCAATATCGCGCTGTACAAGGCGCTCAAGGCGCAGCAGGCCGACAATCCCAATCTGTACTTGGTCATCGGGCCTTGGTTCCATCATCAGCAACGACTCGACGGCAGCGCCATCGGCGAGATTCGTTTCGGCAGCGATACCGCCCGATATTTCCGGCTGCATGTGCTGCGGCCGTTCTTGGATCACTACCTGCAGGACGAATCATTGCCGCTCGGGATAACGCCCGTCACCGCTTTTGAGACGGGTACGAATCGCTGGTTGTCGCTGCCGACTTGGCCGAGCGGTTGCGTGACCGGCTGCGGCATCGATCGTCAAAATCTTTATCTGCAGGCCGGCGGCTACCTGCGCCTCGGCACATCGATTGCCGCCGCGGCCGCCTTCGATTCCTACATCTCCGATCCCGCCAAGCCTGTGCCCTATGTACCGCGCCCCATTCACATCGGCGGCAGCGACGGCGAAACCGTTTGGCAGACTTGGCTGGTGGGCGATCAGCGGGACGCGGCATCGCGTACCGACGTGTTGAGCTTCGCCACGCCGGTGCTGAGGGCTCCCGTGAAGATCAGCGGCGAGCCCATCGCCAACCTCATTGCCTCCACCAGCGGAACCGACGGCGACTTCGTGGTGAAGTTGATCGACGTTTACCCGGACGAATTTGGCCGCGAACCTAAGATGGGCGGCTACCAATTGATGATCGCAGCCGACATTCTGCGTGGCCGATATCGAGATTCATTGAGCAGCCCCAAAGCTATCCCGCCCGACCAGAAGCAGATCTATCGCTTCGCGCTGCCGACCGCCAACCACGTATTCCTGCCCGGACATCGCATCATGGTTCAGGTGCAATCGAGCTGGTTTCCGGTGTACGACCGAAACCCACAGACTTATGTGGAGAATATCTTCTTCGCCACGCCCGCCGATTATAAAAAGGCCACCATCAAAATATTCGATGGCGGCCCCAATGCGAGCTTCGTCGAGTTGCCCGTAGTGCGCTAGGAGGCTAGCGCTCGGGTTCGTGCTTCTCGTTGCGCTGCGGCCTCGCGGCCGGCGGATTGGCGGCCGGCGGTTTCGGCTGCGGCGGCCTGACAGCAGGCGGCCTGACAGCAGGCGGCCGAGCCTGAGCCTGCCCGGGCCTGGGTATTTGCCCCAGCCTCTGCGTTTGCGGAGTTTGCGCCTGTTGATTCACCGGCGGCCGCGGCTGCATGGCCGCATTGGGCGGCGCATGATTCACATTGGGCGGAACACCATTGTTGGCGCGCGGTGCTGCCGGCGCCGGCGCCGCAGGCGGCGCGGATGCCGCTGGGGGCGCGAATGATTGCGTGGGCGGTACTCCTGCGCCGCGCGCACCGATCACTCCGGGTGCATTGAATGCAGCCGGTCGCGGCGTGGCCGCTATTGCGGGATGACCGTTATTCTCCCTGGCAGCCAACGCCGGATTCTTGATCGCCTCTTGGAAGTGTTGCCTCTGCATGGGCGTCGGCGCTACCCGGTCATGCAAAGCGGCTCTATCCTGCGCCGTGGGAGCGGCCGCGACGCCGCCGGATCCGCCGTTGTAGCTCACCCGGTTGACCGTGACATTGTTGATCACAGTCTCGTTATACGTATTGTGAATATTGGTCACATTCACATTGTTGACGGTGCGGTTGTAGGCGTATCTATTGCCGTCCCAGCGGCCGCCGACAAAGCCGGCGCCGCCGTAACCGTAGCCGTAATTCACACCACCGTAGAATCCCACATGCGGGCCCCAATACCCGCCATGAAACAGATATACGCCGCCGACGAAGCCCCAATACCCAGGGGTCCATAGCACTCCCACGCGAGGCGGCTGAACCCATGTGCCGGGAATCCAATAGTAGCCCCCGCCACCCCAGGCCCAGTAACCCGGCGTCCACAGATAGCCGTCCTCGGGACAGGCCGGCTGATCGTAATCCGGTAGCGGCGGCGGGGCTTCGTTAGTACGCACTTCCACATCGGCGCTGCCCGGATCTGCATACCCTTGGTCCGCATAGGCCGGCGGCGGCGGTGAATAGGCGCGCGGTGGCGGCGAGACCACACGTTCCTGAACGACGCAGCCGCCGAGCAGCGTCGCTACCGACAGAGCCAGCACGGCGCCCGTGTGTCTAAGATCCTTTCGATTTGTGCTCATGGTGACCCGCCAATTGAGTGTTGTTCCCACAGCGTACTCAGCTTTCCGCCGTCCATGCAGCATATAACGTCACACTTCGGTCCGCGGCTACGTGCATTAAGCGAATGTAACTTCCGAGACTAGGCGTCGATGGGCCGCTTGAAGGTTTCGGGGAGGAGGAACAGGCCCAGGATCACCGTCGCACCCGCTACCACAATGGGATACCAAAGTCCGTAGTAGATATCGCCGGTGGCGGCCACCATGGCGAACGCGGTGGTTGGGAGAAATCCGCCGAACCAGCCGTTGCCGATGTGATATGGCAACGACATGGCGCTGTAGCGAATTCGCGCCGGGAACAATTCAACCAGCAGCGCGGCAATCGGTCCGTACACCATGGTCACGTACAACACCAAGATGAACAAGATCAAAACCACCATGGGCTTGTTGACGGTCGCCGGATTCGCCTTGTCGGGATATCCAGCCGCGGCGAGCACGCCTTTTACTTCCTTCTGAAACGCCGCGATCGCCGCCTTGCGCTCCTTGCCCGCGACAACCTGTGGATCCGGGGCCGTGACGCTGTGGGAGCCGCTGCGGATTTGCGCGATGCTTCCCGCAGGCGCATCCATTCGTTGATACGAGACGCCCGCCTTCGCCAGAAAACTCTTGGCGATATCGCACGAGGTCGAATCGAAAGTATTCTTACCGATGGGATCGAACTGAAACGAGCATTGCAGCGGATCCGCAATCACCGTGACCGGCGCCGCCGCTTGCGCCGCGTACAACGCCGGATTGGCATTCCGCGTCAGCGCTTCGAAAAGCGGAAAATACGTGAGCAGCGCCAGCATGCAGCCCGTCATGATGATCGGCTTTCTGCCGATCTTGTCAGACAGCCAGCCGAAGAAAATGAATCCCGGTGTGGCCAACACCAATGCGATCGCCATGAGTATGTTGGTGGTCGCGCCGTCGACTCGCAGCATCCTCTCCAGAAAGATCAAGGCGTAGAACTGTCCCGTGTACCACACCACTGCTTGGCCCATCACCGCGCCGGCCAGGGCGATGATGACAATTTTCAGATTGCTCCACCGGCCGAACGCCTCCGACAGTGGCGCCTTCGAAGTAGTCCCCAGGCTCTTCATCTTGAGGAACACCGGGCTCTCGGCCAATTGCAGGCGTATCCACACAGAAACTGCGAGCAACACGATGGATACCAGGAAAGGAACCCGCCAACCCCAGGCCTTGAAGGCATCCTCACCGGTGTAAGTGCGGGTGCCGATGACCACCAGCAACGCGGCGAACAGCCCCAGTGTTGCCGTCGTTTGAATCCAGCTGGTGTACAGCCCGCGCCTTCCGGGTGGCGCAAATTCGGCAACATAGGTTGCGGCGCCGCCGTACTCGCCGCCCAGGGCGAGCCCCTGCAATAGGCGCAGCGCCAGCAGCAAGATCGGCGCCGTCACTCCGATGCTGGCATAGCTCGGCAGCAGACCGACCGTAAAAGTCGCGCCGCCCATGATGCTCATGGTGATCAAAAACGTGTGCTTGCGCCCGACCAAGTCGCCCAACCGGCCAAATACCAGCGCGCCGAAAGGACGCACCGCAAATCCGGCGGCGAATGCGGCCAGGGCGAATATGAAGCCGGTGACGTCGTTGACGCCGGAGAAGAACTGCGCGCCGATGATGCTGGTCAGCAGACCGTACAAATAGAAGTCATACCATTCGAATACCGTGCCGAGGGCGGAGGCCCCGATAATGAGCCACTGATTGGGCGCCGCCTCGCGCGTGCTTGCCATACGCTGTCGAGGTCAGTGCTTCGGCGGCGCCACAGTAATCGCCGCCCGCAGTTCCTTGAGTTTTGCCTTGATCCTCGCTGCATTCTCCGGGCCCATGCGGATCAACAATTTCTGACCCGCGGAACGCGCCTCGAGCGCGGGATCGGCAAAGGTGTACATGACATTCGGCCGCACCAACGCAATGGGCCCTGCAGGCTGCGGTGCCGCCAACAAGTTGTCGATCACCTGCACCAGCCTATCGTTGAAGTAGCCGTTCGGATATCCCAGGTCCTGGTAGGCCTGCTGAAACAGCGGATAGAACCGTATGTAGACGGCCGTGAGCTGCTGCATATCCAGCTTGTCGGCCGCGGCGACCAGCGGTTGATAGCGCTCATAGTTCTGCGCATCCAGGGTCGCATGCAGTTCATCGCCGTTGGCGAGGAAGAATCCGATCACCGGGCCGATCGGCCGCTTCTGCACGGCTACTTTCTGCCGCGGCAGATTGTCGATGGTCACCACCAAGTGGCGGATGATGCTCTCCGGCAGCAGGTAATCCTTCACGGCTGAAGCGCCGGACATGTGCATCAGCGCTTCGCTCAACGGCGCGTCGCTCTCCGCCAACGTCGGCAATGGCCCGTTCGCCACTGACTCCTGTGCCGCGGGCAGCGGATGCTCGACGACGGATTCCTCCGCCACCGGCGGGGGCAGCGGCTGCGCGGCCACAGGCGGCGCCTCCGTATGACGGCTTTGCAGGTAGTACCAAGTACCCGCGGCGATCGCCGCCACCGCAGCTGCAACTCCCACCATCGGCTTATTGATCATCACAGCTCCTAAGACTAGCCTGCGCCGCCCCGCGGCATGCGCATTTGAAGTTCATGGCGGCGGTAGTCGATGACCAGCGTATCGAGCAACCCCAGCGCATCCATGCCGATCAAGATCGCAGGTTCCTTCAACAGTTTCCACTGCTTGAAGATGTAGATGTCGGCGAAGGTGACGCCGGAATCGAGAATCTTGACCGAGCCGAACTCTATCGCGGGCATCGGCATGATTTCGCCATCCTGAATGTCCTTCGTGGCGCCGATGATCTGGTCCGGCTTGCCGCGGTAACGCGCGCTGTGCCGGTTCAGCGCATCGCGCAGCGCCAGGTTCGCGATGGTCGCTTGCCCGCCGGTATCGATGATTGCCTTGACGCGCACGTCGCCGATGAGCGCGCTGACGACCACCAATGTCTCGCGGATGGAGTGGAAGGGCACGTCCACGAAATCACGCGTGGATCGCTCATTACGCGAGAAGGTAATCTGGATCTTGTCGTGGCGAAAGTCGATGAAGACGCGCTTGCCCACCAGTCCCTTGCCGCCCAGTATTCCCTGCGCGCCGCCCAACGCGTCCGGCACGATGGGCAGGGTGGGCGAATCGACCGACAAATCCCCGACGGTCAGGGTATCGACCCGGATGGTCGGCACATTGGCGAAGCCCGTGACCCCATGCAATAGCACTGGTGGCGACCGATCGGTGGGGATCCCGAGCGCGAGCGCGACCAGCGCGGTGACGGCGCTGTGGCTCGCGCCGGTATCGAGCACCAAGCGGAACGGCCCATGGCCGTTGATCATGACCGGCGCCCAAATGCGGCCAATCTGATCGCGCCGCGTCGGCGACACATAGCGCGGTTCGGGCGCCTCGACCATGATGTCAGCGAGTTCTTCGACGGCTGCTGAGGAAGCGGTGGTGGTGGGCGGTGCGCCCGGCGGTGGCACGGTGGCCACGGTGCCGCTAGCCCACTGCGGCGGCACCACCGCAGCGCAAATCAGCGCGGCGCCGGCACCACACCAGATGCTCCGGTGAAGCCGTTTGCCGAAAACCCCGGGAACTGCCTCTTTCAATGCTGCAACCGCCTTAGGCTTAGCATAGCATCGCGCGATGACCACTGGAATCACACGCCGAGATTTCATGAACGGCATCGCGATTGCCGTGGCGGGGGCCGCCGGAGTCGATTTGTCGCGTGCGCAGGATTCCAGCGCAAGCTACCCGCCCGGCCGCGACGGTTTACGCGGCAGCCACGCCGGCTCCTTCGAAGCGGCGCACCGGCTGCGGGACGGCTCGCCCTTCGACCTATCGCAGGCGGCGCTCACCGAGCACTACGACCTCATCGTGGTCGGCGCCGGCATCAGCGGCTTGGCGGCGGCGCACTTCTACGGGCAGCGGCGCCCGCGAGCACGCGTGCTGATATTGGACACCAACGATGATTTTGGCGGCCACGCCAAGCGCAATGAGTTCGAAGTCGGCGGGCAAGTTCTCTTGGGTTACGGCGGCACGCAGTCCATCGATGGTCCGGCGCACAAGTGGGACGGCGTGGCGAAGGGCCTGCTCAAGGATCTCGGCATCGAAGTCGATCGATTTAAGAAGGCCTTCGATCAAGACTTCTACGCACGCTGGAAATTGGGCCAGAGCGTTTTCTTCAAGAAAGAGGTGTTCGGCGTGGACCGGCTGGTACGCCGGCCCTTCGGCAGCTGGGCCGAGCTCGATGAAAACCCGCATGACGAGCAGGCACTGCACGCGTACCTCGAGCAATTTCCCGTGGGGCAAAAAGCGCGCGCGCAATTATTCGAGATGATGTGGTCGGATCGTGACGTCCTCGCGGGCAAGACTGCGCAGCAACGCCTCGGCGTTCTCGAGCACATAAGCTATCGCGATTTTCTCAAGCAGTATTGGGATGCCGACGACGAAGTCCTGAAATTCCTGCAGAAGCGCACCCACGAGCTATGGGCGGTGGGCATAGACGCGGTTCCCGCCAGCGAGACGCTCTCTCTGCCCGGCCTCAAAGCGCAACGCAAGATTCTCGAGCAAGAGGCCGAGGAGCCGTACATTTATCACTTCCCAGACGGCAACGCATCCATTGCGCGCATGCTGGTGCGCCGGCTGATCCCTGGAATAGCGCCCGGCAACACCATGGAGGACATCGTGCTGGCGCGCTTCGATTACGCGCAACTTGATCGGCCCGAGCAGGCCGTGCGGATTCGTCTCAATTCCACCGCCGTAGATGTGCGCAACGTCGCACAAGGCGTCGAAGTCGCGTACGTGAACGGCGGCAAGGTCGCCCGCGTCGCCGCCCAGCACTGCGTGCTCGCCTGCTACCACGCCATGATTCCGTACATCGCCCAGGAGACCAGCGCACTACAGCGCACGGCGCTGCACGAGAACGTGCGCGCACCGCTGGTGTACGTGAATGTCGCGGTGCGCAATTGGCACCCCTGGCACAAACTTGGCGTCGCCTACATCGACAACCCCGGCGGCACATTTTCCGCTTCCTTGGATTTCCCGGTCAGCCTCGACGGCTATCGCTTCAGCGCCGACCCTTCCAAGCCGGCGTGCCTGCACTTGATGCACACGCCCGCCGCACCCAACCTGGGCCTCAACATGCGCGAGCAATATCGCGCCGGCCGTACACAACTGTACACCACGAGCTTCGCCGACTTCGAGCGCGAGATTCGCGATGAGCTCGGGCGAATGCTCGCCGCCGCGGATTTCGATTTCGATCGCGATGTAGCCGCCATCACCGTCAATCGCTGGCCGCATGGCTATGCCTACACGCCGACGCCGCTATACGATGATCCCGCGCAGCAAGCGCGTACCGCCAAAGAAGCGCGCCGGCGGATCGGCCGCATCGCCATTGCCAATTCGGATTCCGGCTGGGACGCCTATACGCACGTGGCCATCGATCAGGCGCATCGCGCGGTGCGCGAGCTCACGGGGTAGCGAAATTCTCGGTGTCGATTTCCGCTTGCGTTGTGGCGTTGTAGCGCTCGCCGGCGATGCTGCGTTGATTGAAGAGCGCGTCCAGCTGCGCGATCAAGTCCGGCTGCAGTTCGAGGGTTGCAGCGCCCAGATTCTCCTCGAGATGCGTACGGCAAGTGGTGCCCGGAATGGCAACCACATGCGCGCCGCGCGCCAACACCCACGCCAGCGCCAATTGCGCCATGGAGGCATGCGCGCCGCGCCCCAGCTTGGCGAATTCGTCGAGCAAGCCAAGATTCGCCGCATGCGCCGCCGCTTCGAATCGCGGCATGCTGCGGCGAATGTCTTTGGGCATGAGCGATGCCACTTCGGGCAGCGCGCCAGCGAGAAAGCCTCGCGCCAGCGGGCTGAAGGCAACGAAGGTCGCGCCGATGCGGCGGCAGGTCTCGATGACGGCTATTTCGAGGTTGCGCGTGCACAGCGAGTATTCACTCTGCACCGCCGCGATGGGATGCACCGCATGCGCGCGCGCCAGCGTGCTTGCCGAAACCTCCGAAAGGCCGATTGCGCGGATTTTTCCCTCACGCTTCAGATCCGCCAATGCGCCGACGCTGTCTTCGATGGCCACTAACTTGTCCCAGCGATGCAAATAGTAAAGATCGATGACGTCGGTCTTGAGGCGCCGCAGGCTGTCTTCGCAGTTTTGCTTCAAAGTCGCAGGGTTGCCGTCGATCACGCGCCGCATGCCCGTCGCGGATTTCACTCCGTGGATGCCGCACTTGCTGGCCAGCACGAAGCGGGAGCGATGTGGTCCTAACGTGCGTCCCACCAATTCCTCGTTGGCGCCGAAACCGTACAGCGTGGCCGTATCGAAATGCGTGACCCCAAGATCGAGGGCCCGCAACAAAATATCCGCCGCGACCTCTGCCGACGGCGGCACGCCGTAGGCATGGCTTAAGTTCATGCAGCCTAAGCCGATCGGCGATACGCTGAAGGGGCCGAGTTGGCGTGGCGTGTTCAAGCAGGCACGTCTCCTACCCAATGCCCCTTCGGGCTGGGATGAACCCCCGCTAGCGCCTTTTTCATGTGCAGTAATATGGGCGCAGAATCGAGTTTTTCCAAGTCATGCGATAATTGGGAACATGAACTCCTATCAAAAACTGGCAGACCTGCAAGCACTGGTCGGCCTAGAGTTGGGTACCAGTGACTGGATCCTCGTCGATCAAGCTCGCATCGATCAATTTGCTGCCGTCACCGGCGATGATCAGTGGATTCACGTCGATTCGACACGAGCGGCTACCGGACCCTTCGGCACCACGGTGGCCCACGGATACCTCACTCTAAGCCTGCTTCCGGTCATGGTGAGAACGGCATTCAAGGTCGCCGATGTGCGCATGACCGTGAACTACGGTCTCAATCGCGTGCGCTTTCCAGCGCCGCTGCCGGCGGGAAGTCGCCTGCGCGGTCATTTCAAGCTGATGACCTACGAGGCCATTCCCGGGGGCGCCCAGGTGGTGGTCGAAGTGACTGCGGAACGCGAAGGGCAATCGAAGCCGGTGTGTGTGGCCGAATCAGTGGCGCGCCACTATGTTTAGCGACGCGCGTTAGCGACGCGCGTTAGCGACGCGGGCTGACGTCGTCGATCAAGCCTGATTCAAGGCCCGCACATGCGCCACGGCGCTGCGCCCGAGCGCGGCTAGGTTATAGCCGCCCTCGAGCATCGAGACGATACGATTCTGCGAATGCTCCGCCGCAACCTTCATCATTTCACGTGTGATCCACGCGTAGTCGGCTTCCACCAGGGCCATACCGCCCAATAAATCTTCGCGGTGCGCATCGAACCCGGCGGAGATGAATATCATCTGTGGCTTGAAGTTCTGAAGCGCGGGGAGCCACTGGCTTTCGATTGCCCTCTTGGCCGCATCGCCGTCGCTGCCTTCGGCCAGTGGGATGTTGAGCATATTCGGCGCAGGCGCAGTGGTGCCGCTGTAGGGATAGAAGGGGTGCTGGAAAAAACTCGCCATCAGCACCCGCTCTCGCCATTGCGGTTGACTGAAAATGTCCTCGGTGCCATTGCCGTGGTGGACGTCGAAGTCAATGATGGCAACCCGTTGCAGGTCCTTTTTCTCGAGGGCATAGGCGGCCGCGACGCCGACATTGTTGAAGATGCAAAAGCCCATCGACCGCGCCTGGGTTGCGTGATGTCCGCAGGGGCGCACTGCACAAAAGGCATTCAGCGACTTGCCGTCGATGACCTCATCGACGGCCAGCAATCCCGCACCCGCGGCGCGGCGCGCGGCGTTCAAGGAATGCGGATTCATCGCCGTGTCGGGATCGAGCTGCACATACCCTTCGCTGGGCGCGCTCTCAAAAATGAGGTCGACATAGGACGGCTCATGCACGCGCTTGAGGTCGTCGGCGTCGATCAGCGGTGCTTCCAGGCAGCGCAACCCGTCCATCATTCCGGAGGCGCGCATCTGATCGTTGACAGCGCCCAAACGGGCGGGGCATTCGGGGTGGCCGGTGCCCATCTCGTGGCGCAAACAATCGGGGTGAGTGATGTAGGCCGTGGTCATAGCGCGTTCCTATAGTAGGGTCCGAATCACGCCAGCGCCAAGTCGAAGCGGGCCTGCAGATTCAGGCCGCGTGCGATCTCCCATACCGCCCCCGTGATCGGGGCGAGCGCTGGTTGGTTGCGCGCGATCAAGCCGATGGCGCGGGTTAGCTGCGGCAGCAGCGGCCTGGCCTGCACTCGATTCTTGAGATCGAAAAAAATCAGCAAGCTGTGGGGCATGACGCTGAACAGACCTGCCTCGCTCACGTGCGCATACAGTGAGAACAAGGAATCAGTTTCGAGAACGACGGTGGGCTGAACACCGGCCCGCCGAAAGGCGGCCTCAATGACTTGCCGGTTGCGCATCTTGCCGGTCAGCAGGCACAGCGGCAGC
>JANYIY010000353.1 GCA_025358615.1 Gammaproteobacteria bacterium
GTTGCGGCGCAGCAGGTCAGACCTGCCGATGCCGTCGAGCCAGCGCGACCAATGGGCAGCAGCCGGCAGGACCAGCGGTGCCAGATGGCGCGTGTTTTCATCGCGCCGGAAGGCGGCCGCAGCGAACCGGCCTATCCATGGCAATGTCGCTAGGACCTGTTGCGCGGGGAGGTCGAGCGCGCCGCCGAGACGGAATAGTTGGCGCCAAAACCCGAATAGCAAGCTTGGGGAAGGCAGCGGCTGAACTAGTTCGGCGGCAATGTGCCCGACATTGCCGAAGCTGGCGCCTGCAACGCCGGGTGCGGCGCGGTCGAGCAGCAACACGTGGCGCCCCTCGCGCGCCAAGGCAAACGCCACGGCCGCACCGATCACTCCGGCGCCGATCACGGCAATCGTACCTTGCTCGCTCATGACCATACCGTATACGATCTACGATCCTGCAAGCAATGCCTGATGGTGAAAGAACAATGACCACTCCCGTTTCATGCACCTGGTCCGGCGTTTTTCCGGCCGCTACGACCCAATTCAATACGGCCCTGGAGGTCGATTTGCCGGCGACCCAACGTGTGCAAAAGGCCCTGTTGAACGATGGCGTCCACGGTCTCGTGCTGATGGGCACGGTCGGGGAGGGCAATTCCTTGACTGCACAGGAGAAACGCAGCGTACTTGCCGCTGCGGTCGAAGTCAGCGAGGGCAAGGTGCCCGTCATTGCCGGCGTTTCGGAATTTACCACGGCTGCCGCGGCGAGCTTCGTGCGCGATGCGGAACGCATCGGAGCGAGCGGATTCATGGTGCTTCCCGCGATGGTATATGTACCGACGCCGGCGGAGCTTGAATATCATTTTCGCACGGTGGCGGCGGCGACCGGTCTGCCCATCATGCTCTACAACAACCCGCCCTCCTATCGGGTGAACATCGATATTGCGACGCTCGGTCGTCTCGCGGAAGTGCCGAACATAGTGTCGATCAAGGAGTCTGCGCCCGACTCGCGACGATTTACCGACATCATCAATGCCTTCGGCGACCGCTTCGTGGTGTTCGCGGGACTCGACGACATTGCCTTCGAGGGCTTGACTCTCGGCGCCAAGGGTTGGGTCTCAGGCCTCACGAACGCCTTTCCCGTTGAATCGCTGCTGCTCTATGACGCGCTGTGCGCGGGCAATCTGGAGGCCGCGCGCAAGATCTACCGCTGGTTCATGCCGCTGCTGCATTTGGACGCGGAACATGACCTGGTCCAGTCCATCAAGCTGGCCGAGCAAATCATGGGCCGTGGCTCGGAACGTGTGCGCCCGCCGCGGCTGCCGCTCAGCGGCGCGCGGCGCGCTGCGGTGATCGCGATGGTCGAGCGCGCTCGCGATTCCCGGCCGCGATAGTGCAGGCTGTCCGCGTCATCGATTCGCACACGGGCGGCGAGCCCACGCGCCTCGTGCTCGAGGGCGGCCCTGACTTGGGTGATGGACCGCTGGCAGAACGGCTGCAGCGCTTTCGCGATGGCTTCGACGCGTACCGCTCTGCGATTGTGAATGAGCCGCGCGGCTCCGATCCCCTGGTGGGCGGACTGCTCGTCAAGCCGCATCGCGCCGACTGCGACCTCGGAGTCATCTTCTTCAACAACGTGGGTTATCTGGGGATGTGCGGGCATGGCACCATCGGCCTGATTGCATCGCTCAAGCACCTGGGCGATCTCTCGCCAGGGGCGGTCAAGATCGACACCCCGGTCGGCGCTGTCGAGGCAAACTTGAGTGAGGACGGTCGGATCAGCGTGGACAATGTGGTGAGTTACCGAGCGGCGCATCAGGTCGCAGTGCAGGTTGCCGGGATCGGAACCGTGTCCGGCGACGTGGCTTGGGGAGGCAATTGGTTCTTCCTGATTTCCGAACATGGACAGATCATTGACCTGCCGCACGTCGAAGCCCTGACCGACTTTAGCTGGCGCGTGCGCGCGGCCATCAATGCCCAGGGATATCCGCTGGTCGATCATGTCGAGCTGTTCGCCGCTTCTGATCTGCCCGGCGCCCACAGCCGCAACTTCGTGCTCTGCCCCGGCAAGGCCTATGACAGGTCGCCCTGCGGCACGGGGACGAGTGCCAAGCTCGCCTGCCTTGCCGCAGACGGGAAACTCGCGGAAGGCGAGGAGTGGATACAGGAGAGCCTGATCGGCAGCACCTTTGCGGGCCGCTATCGATGGCGCGATCGCGCCACAGGCGAAATCGTTCCCAGCATCACGGGCACGGCGTACGTGACCGGCGAATCGCTGCTGCGTCTTGACCCTACCGATCCTTTTTGCTGGGGTATTCGCGCGTGACCGAACCGCTGGTTCAATCCATGACCAGCCAGCTCATCGTGCGCTTTCGCGAACGCATTCTGGCAGGCACCTACGCGCCGGGTTCTGCGCTGCGTCAGGATGTGCTTGCCTCGCAATTCGGTACCAGCAAGATTCCGGTGCGCGAAGCGCTGGTACAGCTGCAATCGGAGGGCCTGGTCAATATCTTCCCGAATCGGGGCTTTCAAGTGCGGCCGCTCGCCACCAGTGAACTCGACGAGGTATTCAGCCTGCGCCTGCAAATCGAGCCTGCGGCGGTGGCCATGGGGGCGAAACTAGCCACCGCCGCCGACCATGCCGCCGCCCGCAAGGCACTGGACCAATTGAACGATGCGCTGGGGGCTGAGGAGTTCTCTTCTTCCGGCCGGCTCAACCGTGAGTTCCATCTCTCGCTCGTGGTGCCTCGCCTGCAGCCCGTCGCGGCGGAAATCCTGGCGCGGCTGCACACGCTCGCACAGCGCTACGTGCAGGCCCACTTGCAGCCTGAGGGACGGGTCAAGCGCGCGAGCCGCGAGCACGCGGCGCTGTTAAAGATATGGAGCCGCGGCAAGCCTAAGGAAGTGCGGGCATTGATTCACACGCATATCGAATCCACCCGCGATGACCTCGCGCGGGTGGTGGCGGGTCGCGACACGGGCGGCGGCGCAAAGTAAGCGAGCGGCTACCACTGCTGCTCCTTGGGCAGGCCGTCATCGATCGTGTAATAGTCGGATTTGTCGGCGACAAAGATATGCTGTTCCACGGCGATGCCGGTCGGGACGTCGAGAGTTCCGCCGGTAATGCTCATGTCGTCGCGCCCGGCGAGCTTCCAAAAAAGATTGCCGCCGCAGACGTTGCAGAAGCCTCGCTCAGCCGCATCCGAGGACCGGTACCAGCGCAGCGACGCGGAGGCGGTCAATGTGATGTCGGTTGACGGCGCGCTGGTCATGGCGGCGTAGTGTCCGCTGCTGCGGCGACACTGTGAACAGTGGCAGGCGATGACGCCGCGCAGCGCGCCGCGAATCCGATAACGGACTCCACCGCACAGGCAGCCGCCGGTATGCGCTTCGGTATTTGTCACAATTGGCTCCAGTGTCCGTCGAATTTAGGCGCGGTTGACCCTGCACGAGAAGCATCCGCGATTGGCATTGTGCAAATGGATGTATGCCACTTGCAAATTATCGAACATTCGCAGGATGGACGCTGCAACCTCCGCGCCCTGGCAAACCGCTGCGTCGACCATGAGGTGCGCCGAATCATAGGCTCGAACCGACAATAGTCGCAGACGCACATAGTCCGTAATCTCGTCCACTGCCAGCGCATGCTGACGCGCGGTCTTGCGGACGAAGATGGGCCCCGAGGCGCGGAAGGGCGATTGGGCCGGCTGGTGTTCGTACGGTAGGAGCAGCAGCTCTTCGCCGATTTCTGCATCGGCTAAGCTGACGCGGCAGGGAAACCCGGGCTTTTCCGTCGCGACCAAGCGCCGAACGTTGAGCTCGTCGAGCTCCCGATCGGTGAGGGAAAACAGCGGCGAGAACGCATCGACGGGTAAGCCGACTATCTGGAATGACATGTTGCACCGCCTGAGAGACCTAAGGAGGTTGCATGATCGGGTATTTTCCACCGCAGATCTCGCCGTTTCCGGACCTCAAATTGGACTGCCAGAATCTACGCCTGCGCCTCTGTTGCGCTGCAATTCGTTAACTTCCGCCGCTGCCTGGCCCGATGAACTAAGGAATGGCGCCGGGGTCATACTGCAGGCGCCATGTCACTTAAAAAGCCTCCGTCCTTCGATCCTTTGCGTTTCGTCGATCCCGGCGCGAGGGCAAAATCGCGCGCGGCGCGCATCGCGGAGGTCGCCTATTTCAAGGCGCAGAGTCGCGGCTTCGAACCCGGTCACGAAGAAGAAGACTGGTTTGCGGCGGAAGCTCTGGTCGACAAGCAATTGAACGGCGGGGTCTAGCGCTGCGCAGATCCTGGCCTAAATCAGAATCTGCGCGACGCGTACAGCAGCGCGGTGTCGATTTTGTAAAAGCTCTCAGGCCTCGTGCCTTGCGGATCGCTTGCCAGCTTGTGATCCCGCGCCAGATTCTGAGCGTGGCGTAGATCCAAACCCAAATCCCATTTCGGCAGGACATTGCGCCAGAGGCCGCCGATGCCGTAGTACACCGAATATGCCGGGGTGGCGAGATCATAGCGTGCTGCGCCCAGGAATAGCCCGAACGCAAAGGCGTCCGAAAAGCGATATCGATAGTCGACGGCGCGGACGCCGACCAGTGCATGGCCGTCGACTTCATCCAATTCGAGCCGCACTCCCAGATCGTTGTTGGCCGTCACCGCGCGCCGGGCGCCCAAGCCTAAATGAGGATCGACGTGCCATTGAGTCGAGGTGGTGGGAAGACCCGGTTCCAAGTCCGTATGGACCTTGTTGACGTTCATGCCGGCATCGACGAATAGCTCCGCACCGCGAACCCCCGGAGCACCGCTGTAGGAAGCCTCATCGACAGAGCCGTCATCGCGAGTATGCTCATCGCCGCCGTAGCGCACGAAGGCGGACAGCCGCGTGAACGTCTCGCCGTAGACGTTGCGGCCGCCGAACGCCTCGCCACCGACCGTTACGCCGCGCCAGGGCCGCGAGTAGCGCACCATGAAATCGTAGTAGCGATGGTAGGGAAAGGCACCGGTCGCCTGGGAATAGCCTCGCGAATCTCCGCCGAAGTAGCTTTGATTCGCGAGCGTGCGGATCCGCTCCTCTAAATAGCCGCCGAACGGCGGTTCCCAGCCGACGCGCAGCATTTGACTGCGCGCACCGATGCCGTCCCCGAAGTTGCGTTGATCGGCGCCCCAGTTGCCGAGCACCAGGCCGTCGTTGGTCATGCCGTCGAGGTAAATGTTATGCACGTACCAAAGGTTTTGCCATTCGGAAAATTCATAGGTCACGTCGAAGTAGCGCCCGAGCCGCGGAATGTCGATGCCGGCGGTGAGTGCGGCATTGCCGAGCAAGTAGCTGCCGCCGTTCGAGTTGTCCTCGCCCGCGTACTGAAAGTACACGGCGAACGGATTCTTGCCGGGAAATATGAAGCGGCTGACATACGACGCCTGTTGATTGCCCTGATTCTGCGCCAGCCCGCTGGGCTTGAAGAAATTTCGCAGCAGAGTTCTGGCGCCGTCCGGCAGGCCGGCGCCGCCGCCGTATTCCAGCAGCCGATTGACCCCAAGCGACCAACCGCTGAAGGGCTCGATTGAAAATTGCGCGCCGAACAGGCGCGGATTGCCGCTGCCCAGCTTGCCCTGGTAGAGAATATGATCCGAATGAGACAATTTGGTCGCGAACAGTTCGTATTGGAATCCCAGCCGAGTCAGCGGCTCGGAATTCGACAGCGTTACGGAAGGCGTAGTCGGCGCTTCGGTGCTGATCAGCATGCTGCTGTCGGTGGCGGGCGAAAACCAGTGATCGCGGTAGCCGATATCGAGTTGCGCCCAATGCAAGCCGAGGCTCAGCATCGAACCGGTGGGTACCGTACGGCCCTCGTACGCCACAGCACCGCCGCTCACCAGGACATAGTCATTCGGCTGCACGTAGGCTTGCAGGGATAGCTCCCAGGGGCTCTTCACCGGCATCCCATGCGCATTCGGCATCACCACGCCCTCGGCATTGTGAGCGACTGCGCCGCTTGCGCTGGCATGTGTGACCGCATAGTCGCGCGAGTAGCGTTGCAAATACCGCTTGACCTTGGTGCACAGCGGCTTGTCGATCAGGCAGGCCTGCGGCAGTGCTGCCTGCACCAAGCCGACGGCAAACGGC
>JANYIY010000277.1 GCA_025358615.1 Gammaproteobacteria bacterium
AGGATCATCCAAGTGCACGATCACGGGATGATCGGGCGGGCGCCCCTTGGCCTCGAATATCTTGCGCACGGCGGCCGGATTGGAGGCATTCGCGCCGAGTCCATAGACGGTCTCGGTCGGGAACACCACCAAATCGCCCGCGCGCAAGGCTTCGACGGCCTCTTCGATTTCAGTCTGTGTAGCTCTTACCACACCCCATGATATCAAGACTGCGACGGCAACAAAGGACGCTTAAGGGCCAGGAAGGCCCATCCGTGCGTCAATAGCGCTTTTCCCGGGCGAATGGGGTCTTTGCTTTACTTCACAAAGACGGCAATGTCGGTGAAAGCATACATTCCATGAACACCAAGTCCAGCCAGCGCCCGAACTTGAATCCCACTTCATGGAAATGGCCGACCTGGGTGAACCCCAGACTGCGATGCAGCTCTATCGACACGGCATTGTCCGCATCGATGCCGGCAATCATGACGTGCTTCGCGCCGGCGGCGGCCCGCGCCAATAGTTCGACCACCAGCGCTCGTCCCAGACCCAAGCCGCGGCAGTCCACGCGAACATGCACGCTGTGCTCCACAGTCTGGCGGTAACAGGGCCACGCGCGGAACTCGCCGAAAGTGCCGAAGCCGGCGATGCCCGACGCATCCCGGGCGACGATCATGGGAAAGCCATTGCCTATCTTGGCCTCAAACCATGCCTCGCCGCGTGTCGCCGTAAACTCTTCCTCCGAATAGACGGCGGTGGAATTGCGAATGACTTCGTTGTAGATCGCGAGAATCTGCGGCAGATCCTGACGGGAGGCATTGTCGATCACGAGCGCCACGGCCGTTCAGTCGAGGTAAGCCGGAAACTTCGGCAACGCCTGGAAATCGAGCGGATCGTGCTGCACCACGAGGCGCGCCTGGGTGTTCTTGACGATGGTTTCAATACGATTCATCGACGCCAGAGTCTCCGCGCGGCTGGCGTTGCCGGCGGGCACGCGCATGAATTCGCGATTGCTGCGCAGTTGGTACAGGTCGCCTGACAGAATCACCATGCCGCTTTTCTGCAATTTTAGCTCGAGCACCTGATGGCCGGTGGTATGTCCCGGTGCCGCCAGGATCCGCACCGTCCCGTCGCCGAAGACATCATAATCGCCGTCGATCAATTGGGTTTTCGCCGTCTTGTACGCACTGAACGTCGCCGGATCGATACCGTCGGGCGGCGGTGTGGCAATCGCCGCGGCGAGCTCGCGGCGGTTGATGATCCAGGTCGAGTCCGGAAATTCATTGGCATTGCCACTGTGATCCCAGTGCAAGTGCGAGAACGCCACATAGCTCACGTTCTGGGGCGCCAATCCCAATGACTTGAGCTGCGCGAGCAGCGTGACCGGGACGGACAAGTGCACCGTCGCCCCCATGTCGGTGCCGTTCTTGCTGGCCGCAAATTTGTCGCCCAGCCCCGTATCCCACAGCAGTACTCCCTTTGGGTGCCGGATGACGAAACAGGGAACGGCAATGTCGCCCTGCTTGCGGTCATATTCGCCGGTATCGGAAAACTGACCCATATCCTTGAACGTGGCGTGGCCGCAATCGAGCGTGTACAGACGCAGATCGGCGCCCGCCGCGCTGTGTGCACTTAGGAGGCAGGCTGCCCCTAGCAGCAGCGTCCCTGCTATGGCATTAGATTTTCGCTCGATCACGAATGTCACCCACGCATTTACCACGTTTGCCCATCATATTAGACGAACGGCCGCACCCGAGCTGCAGCCGCAGGACCTCAAGGAACCAGCGCCGCAGTGACTTCTGGCGGATCGAGTGCCGTCCGCGTCCAGGAGCCGTCTGTTTGCCGATTGAGCTCGTACGCAGGCCAGTAGTGCTTGTCGAGTTTCAATGTAATCACATCCGTCTGCCCGTTCCATGCCACGGTCTTCAGGCGCAACGATGCGCGAGCGGATTTGCCGCTGACCGCCTTGATGAAGGCATCGAGATCGGCCGTCGGCTGACCGTCAACTTCGGTGATGCGCCGGCCGGCATACAGACCGTAGTGCGTCGCCGGTGAGCCATAGAAAAAGAACGATACGAACACCCCATAGGGCGCGATGCCGCGCTGCGCCGCCATGGCACGATGCGGCGCCTGCAGTGTCGCCCCGGCCCAAATCAGCACACGCTCGATGTCGCGACCGTCCAATGCCACCGTCTTCATCTGCAAGGTCTGCTCGCGGCCGTCGCGCCACACGCTTACTTTGACTTGCGGATTCTGTACGGCGCGCTCCACCTCCCGGAATCGATTCACCACCTTGCCGTCGATGGCGAGCAGCAGATCGCCGGGCTCGAGCAATGCCGCGGCCGGGGAGCCGGCCACCAAGCGGTCGATGCCGAGGACCTGCCGGCGCTGCGGGTTATGCGCCTCGAGACGCCGCACCCATTCATCAGGCAACCCCAGCTCACGCGCAGCCGCCAAGGACTGCACATTGAACTCGGCTTCGAAGGAGTACAGCGGCTTGCCGTTGGCCACCACGCCGAGCATTTCCGCGACCAATTCCGCCGGCATGCCGCGGTTGAGTTGCTCCAGTTCGCGCTGCGATTCGAATGCAAAACTCGACCACAGCGCCAGCACATTGCCCTTTTCATCCGACAGCACGCCGTCGTAGTCGCCCGGCGGATTGATGAGACTCACGGCCTCCAGGTTGCTGTCGCGAAAGCGCAGCGTGCGCGACAGCGGAAACGCCACCACGTCGACGCTGGATACCTGGGTCTTTTGCGACAACAGCTTCGAATCGGCGCGCTGTCCCACCACCCACACATCGTCGCCCGCGGCCAGTGGTTTGGTCAGCAGCGTCGCAGCCCGCACCGGCGTGGTGCCGATCGACTTCGGATCATAGGCGACCACTGCCAGATTGTGTTGCGGGTGGATGAAGACGACTTTGCCCGGCACCTCGACCGTGCCGGCGAAAGTGATACGCACATCCCCCATGGAGATGGGCACCGTATTGCGGTCGATCGCCACCAGCCCGCGCTGCACGTCGACGATGACGCCCGTGCCGTGATAGTTCTTCTCGGTGACTCCTGAGGCGGAATACGGCATGTCGAAGTTCACCATCACCAGCGACGGCGCCAGAGCGTCGATGCGCGGATCGCC
>JANYIY010000434.1 GCA_025358615.1 Gammaproteobacteria bacterium
CCGCTAGACGTGCTGTTCGTGCGCGACGACGACATACCGGACCTGGTGCAGGAAGATGTATGCGACTTGGGATTGGTGGGCTTGAACGTCGTTGAGGAGAAGCGCCTGGCATTCGCCGCACGCTCCCTCTCCCCCCTGTTCGAGTCCGTGCAACTCCTCGATTTCGGCCGTTGCAAGCTGTGCATCGCGGTGCCGGACGGATTCGATTATCGCGGTGCGCAATCGCTGCAGGGCAAGCGCATTGCGACGACCTATCCAAATATCCTGGCGCGTTTCCTCGCCGACCATGGCATCAGTGCCGAAGTCGTGCTGCTGAGCGGCTCCGTGGAAATCGCGCCGCGGCTGGGCCGCGCGGATCTGATTTGCGATCTGGTGTCGACCGGGTCGACGCTCGCAGCCAATCACCTGCGTCAGGCCGAGACAGTGCTCGACAGCCAAGCCGTGCTGATCCGCACGCCGGTGCCGATTCCCGCGGAAAAGCAGGAGTGGAGCCGGCGTCTGCTGATGCGCATCGACGGCGTCGAACAGGTCAAGGGCAGCAAGTACATCATGCTGCACGCTCCGCGATCGGCGCTCGCCGCCATCGCCAAGTTGCTGCCCGGCAGCGAGTCGCCGACGGTGATTCCTCTGGAGGGCCGCGGCGACCGGGTGGCGGTGCATGCGGTGTGTCGCGAGAACGTGTTCTGGGAAACGCTCGAAGCGCTGCAGGGCGTCGGCGCCACCTCTTTGCTGGTTCTCCCCGTCGAGAAAATGCTCGCCTAAAGGAGCCTGCCTGAGTCATGCGTATTCTCGACTGGAAATCCCTTTCCGCGACACAGCGTGAGCAGGCCCTGCGCCGCCCGGCGCAACAGCACGCGGCCGCCACGCAGCAAGCGGCGCAGTCCATCATCGACGCGGTGCGCCGTGACGGCGACGCCGCGGTTCAAGCCCTGACTGAAAAATTCGATGCCGTGCGACCGGCGTCCCTGCAGGTGACGGCCGAGGAATTCGCGGCCGCCGAGAGCTGCCTCAACAGCGAGCAAACGGCCGCCATAGATCGGGCGATTTCTACAGTGCGCCTGTTTCATGCGGCGCAGTCCCAGCAGCCGTTGCACGTGGAGACCGCACCGGGGGTGCTATGCGAGCGTTTCAGCGTTCCGATCCGCGCGGTCGGGCTGTATGTGCCCGCAGGTTCCGCACCCCTCCCCTCCACCGCCATCATGTTGGGCGTGCCGGCCGCCATCGCCACCTGCCCGGTGCGCGTAATGTGCACGCCGCCGAACCGCGCTGGCGCCGCCGATCCGGCGGTGCTGGTGGCCGCGCGCAAGTCCGGAATCGATCGCGTATTCAAAGTCGGCGGCGCGCAGGCCATTGCGGCCATGGCCTACGGCACCGCAACCATTCCGAAGTGCGACAAGATTTTCGGTCCCGGCAATGCCTTCGTCACGGCCGCCAAGCTGCTGGTCGCGCAAGATCCCGCCGGCGCAGCCGCGGATCTCCCGGCGGGCCCGACCGAGGTGCTGGTGATCGCCGATGATAGTGCGCGTTCAGAGTTCGTCGCGGCCGATTTGCTGGCGCAGGCAGAACACTCTCCCGATGCACAGTCGCTGTTGATTACAACTTCTTCAGCCCAAGCCGAGGCGGTTGCCGGGCAGGTGCGGCGCCAGGCAGCCTTGCTATCGCGCGCCGACATATTGGCAAAGTCCCTCAAGCATATGCGCTTGGTTGTCGTCGACACGCTCGAGACCGCATTCCAGATCGCCAATAACTACGCTCCCGAGCATTTGCTGCTCGAGATACGCGAGCCGCGCCGCTGGCTCACCCAGGTCCGCGCCGCAGGTGCAGTCTTCCTTGGCCACTGGTCGCCGGAATCGGTCGGCGACTACTGCAGCGGAGCCAATCACACGTTGCCGACCTATGGCTACGCCAAGGCCTACAGCGGCCTTAGCCTCGAAGATTTTCAAAAGCGGATCACGGTGCAGGAACTCAGCCCCGCGGGCCTGCAGGAATTGGGGCCGACGGCGCAGGTGCTGGCAGGCCTCGAGGGACTGGACGCCCATGCGGCGGCAGTCACCATTCGGCTTGCCGCGATCCAAGATGCGACACCCGTCGCTGGGGCAGCCCTCGCTGCGGCAGCCGTGGCCGGCGCAGCGCTCCCGTGAACGCAGTCCTTGCCCTGGCCCGCCCGGAGATCGTCAGCCTCAAACCCTACTCGCATGCGGCGTGGCTGCCGTCGCTGACGCGCATGCATGCCAACGAAGCGCCGTGGCGGCCGAGCGGAGACAGCACGGCTGCGGGCCTCAATCGTTATCCGGAGCCGCAGCCGCATTTACTGATAGAGCGGTTGGCCGACCTGTACGCAGTGCCTACTGCGAACGTGCTTGCGACGCGCGGCGGCGATGAAGCCATCGATGTGCTGTCGCGCATCTACTTGCGCGCCGGCAGCGATGCCATTCTTCAGTGCACGCCGACCTTCGGCATGTATCAAGTGGCCGCCCGCATTCAGGGCGCCGATGTCATCGAGGTTCCGCTCGAGCGCGAGCGCGGCTGGGCGCTGGATGCCGGAGGAGTGCTGGCCACCTGGCAGCCGCACATCAAGCTGGTCTACTTATGTTCACCGAACAATCCCACGGCCAATTTGCTGGACACGGCGGCCGTCGAAGCAATCTGCACGGCGCTCGACGGCAAGGCGGTGGTCGTGATCGACGAGGCGTATATTGAATGGTCGCACTCGCTGAGCCTCACGCGCTGGCTCACGCGCTTTCCGACGCTGGCCATACTGCGCACGCTGTCCAAGGCGCACGCCCTGGCCGGCGCCAGAATAGGCGCATTACTGGCGCACCCGCTGCTCATTGAGCTGGCAAGCCGCGTCGTTCCACCCTACTCCCTGGCGCAACCTGCGGTGGAAGCGGCGGTGCGCGCCTTGGAACCTCAAGAGCTTGCCGCCGCGCAGCAGCGGCTCGAAGGGCTATTGATGGAGCGCGAATACCTGAGCGCCGGCCTTGCAGCGTCACCATTGGTGGCGAAGGTCTGGCCGAGCGATGCCAACTTCCTGCTCATCGATTGCAGCGACGCCGATCGCTTCATGAGCAATACCCTGGCGGGCGGACTGATCGTGCGTGACTTGCGGGCGCAGCCGGCGCTGCCGCGCTCGTTGCGGGTGTCGATCGGGACGCGCGCGCAGAATGATGCACTGCTTAACTGTGTGAGGCGGACATGAGCGGCCGACGAATACTATTTCTGGATCGCGACGGCACTTTGAACGAGGAGACGGCCGACGAACAAATAGACAGCCTGCAGAAGGTTCGTCTCATGCCCGGGGTGGTACCGGCCTTGCTCGCGTTGCAGGCGGCGGGTTTCGCCTTGGTTATGGTGACCAATCAGGATGGCTTGGGGACCGAGGCCTTCCCGCGGGCAAACTTCGACCTGGTGCATGAATTCATCCTGGTGTTGTTCGCGTCGCAGGGGATCGAATTCGACGCGGTGTGCATCTGCCCGCATTTCAAGCGCGATAACTGCGGCTGCCGTAAACCCGCTATCGGCATGGTCGCAGACTACCTAGCGGCCCATTCCATCGACAAGACACGCAGCTACATGATCGGCGATCGCGACACGGATATGGAGTTCGCCGCGAACCTGGGCGTGTGGGGTCTCAAGATAACCCTCAAGGGGGATGCTAACGAGACATGGCCGGTCATTGCTGCGCGAATCTTAGGCCAAGCGCGGCGCGCGCAGGTGCATCGCAAGACCAAGGAAACCGACATCCACATCGATCTCGATCTGTCACGCGAGGGCCCGAGCAGCGTCGCCACCGGGCTGGGCTTTTTCGACCACATGCTGGAGCAGATCGCGAGACACGGGGGATTTGCGCTCGACCTCAAATGCAGCGGCGATTTGCATATCGACGAACATCACACCATCGAGGACTGTGCACTGGCGTTGGGCGCTGCACTGCGCGAGGCCCTGGGCGACAAGCGCGGCATCGCCCGCTACGGATTTTTGCTGGCCATGGACGAGGCCGAGGCTCAAGTCGCGCTCGACCTGTCGGGCCGAGCGTTCTTTGCGTGGCAGGGAAGCTTCAATCGCGAACGCGTGGGCGAGCTGCCGACCGAACTTGTGCCGCATTTCTTCCGCTCATTGGCGGAGACTTTGGGAGCCGCGCTGCACATCAGCGTGCGCGGCGAGAATGCCCATCACATGATTGAGTCATGCTTCAAGGGCGTCGGCCGCAGCCTGCGCCAGGCTATCCGGCTCGAAGGCTCGGAGCTGCCGAGCACCAAAGGCAGCCTGTGAACGAGAGGCAAGTCATCATCGTGGCCAGCGGCGGCGCGAATACGGCCTCACTGCAATTCGCATTGCAACGCTTGGGTGTCGACTCCGCCGTGTCCGCGGATCCCGCGGCCATACAGGCTGCAACCCATGTCATTCTGCCCGGCGTCGGCGCCGCGGCGGATGCCATGTCGCGACTGAAGCAACGCGGGCTGGATACGCTCATCCGTACGCTGCGCCAGCCGGTGCTCGGTATATGCTTGGGAATGCAGCTCTTGTTGGACGCGTCGCAGGAAGGCGATGTGGCCTGCCTGGGAATCATTCCCGGGCGCGCCGCGCGCTTCCCAACGGCGGCTGCGCGGCCGGTGCCGCATATGGGATGGAACACCCTCGATATCCAGCGTCCCTGCGCCCTGCTCGAGGGGCTCAACGACGGCGATTACGCCTACTTCGTGCACAGTTATGCGCTCGACGTCGGCGCCGCCACGGTGGCGAGCAGTCGGTACGGCGAGCCGTTCACCGCCTGTGTACAGTGGCAGAATTTCTACGGCGCGCAGTTCCACCCGGAACGTTCCGCTGCGGTGGGCGCACGCCTGCTGCGGAATTTTTTAAGTATCAACTGACGCCGATAGCCCAATCATGCGTCTCATTCCTGCCATCGATCTGAAAGCTGGCTACTGCGTGCGCCTGCTGCACGGCGACTTCGCGAATGAAACCCGCTACGACGCCAGCCCCGCTGCGCTGCTGGAAAAGTATCGCGACATGGGCGCCGATTGGCTGCATGTAGTCGATCTCGACGGCGCCAAGGATGGCAGTCTCGGCAATCGGGCGGGCATCGTGCACCTGGCCGCACAGCAAGCAGTCAAATTGCAGGTTGGCGGCGGCCTGCGCAATACCGCCGCCGTCACGCAGATGCTGGATATCGGCGTAGCGCGAGTGGTGGTCGGCAGCGCCGCGGTTACGCAGATCGAGCAGGTGCGAAACTGGCTGCAACACTTTGGTCCCGAGCGCGTGGTTCTGGCCTTCGACGTGCGCTTGGACGAGGGCGGCGCGCCGCGCGTCGCAACCCACGGCTGGCAGCGGCAATCCGACTTGTCGCTGTGGAGCGCCGTCGAGAATTTCTCGGGCTCGCAACTCAAACATGTGCTGTGCACGGATGTCGGGCGCGACGGCGCATTGAGCGGACCGAATGTGGCGCTGTACGTAGAGGCCGTGCAACGGCATCCGGAAATCGGGTGGCAGGCCTCCGGCGGCATCCGAGATTCGGCCGATCTGCACGCCCTCCAGCAGGCCGGCGCCAGCGCCGCCATCAGCGGCAAGGCATTGCTCGACGAGTTGATTCCCCGCGAGGAATTGCAGCCATTCTTGCCAAACGCATAATCCCCTGCCTGGACGTACGGGACGGCGTCGTCGTCAAGGGTGTGCGCTTTCGCGATCACCGGGTGGTGGGCGACATCCTCGAACTGGCCGCACGCTACCGCGATGCGGGTGCCGATGAACTCGTGTTCTACGATATTTCCGCGAGTCCCGAGGGTCGCAGCGTCGATCGTTCCTGGATCACGCGCGTGGCGCGCACTCTCGACATCCCGTTCTGCGTGGCCGGCGGGATTCGCTCCGTGGCTCAGGCCGAAGAGGTATTGGCCTGCGGCGCCGAAAAAATATCCGTCAATTCACCGGCGCTGGAATGCCCGGATTTGATCGACGCGCTGAGCGAACGTTTCGGCGCCCAATGTGTGGTGGTGGGAGTGGACAGCCAGACCGTGGATAACGAATATCGAGTGCAGCAATTCACCGGTGACGTTGCGCACAGCCGCGATGCGTCGCGCAGCACGCTCGACTGGGTGGTGGAAGCACAACGACGCGGAGCGGGCGAAATTGTCCTCAATTGCATGTCCAGCGACGGCGTGCGCCAGGGCTTCGACTTGCGACAGCTGCGCGCGGTACGCGCCGTGTGCCGGGTGCCCTTGGTGGCCTCGGGCGGCGCCGGTTCGGCGCAACACTTTAGCGATGTCTTTTATGCCGCTCACGTAGACGCGGCGCTGGCGGCCAGCGTGTTCCACTCGGGCGACATCGCGATTCCCAGTTTGAAGCAGCATTTGCGCACCGCAGGCATCGAGGTACGACTGTGACCAGCAAGACCGAACTCGACCCCAACGGCGATGGCCCCCTCGAGCAACTGGACTGGGCCAAGGGCGGGGGTATGCTGCCCGCCATCGTGCAACACGCCGGTAACGGTGCCGTGCTCATGTTGGGCTACATGAATCCCGAGGCACTAGCCTCCACTCGTGCCAGCGGCCACGTCACCTTTTGGAGCCGCAGCAAGCGCCGCCTATGGACCAAGGGCGAAACCTCGGGACACTTTCTCCAGCTGCGGCACATTGCCGCCGATTGCGATGGCGACACCCTGTTGGTGTTGGCGGAACCCATGGGGCCCGTCTGCCACCAGGGCACTGCGACTTGTTGGGGCGAGAATCCGCCGCAGACTGCGGTGCAGCCGCTCGCCTTCCTCGAAGCTCTCGAACAGACAATCATCCAGCGCATCGCCACGCGCCCGGCTGGCAGCTATACGGCCAACCTGCTCACGCAAGGCACTCGGCGAATCGCCCAAAAGGTCGGGGAGGAAGGGCTGGAGTTGGCGCTGGCGGCGGTTGCACAGTCGGACCGGGAAATCATCGGCGAAGCAGCGGATCTGCTATACCACCTGCTGCTATTGCTCCAGGTCAAAAACCTGTCGCTGGCGCAGGTGGTGGGCGAACTCGAATCACGTCACGACGCATTGCGCCGCAACGCATAGAAACCAATCGCCATCCACACGATGTTGAGGGCCACGGACGGCCAGGCGCCGTTCCAGGTGCAATTGATGATGAAACCTAGCGCACCCAAGATATTCATCCATTGGTACAGCACCGAGCGCGCCTGAATCTTGCCGAATGACAACAGACTGTAGGCGCCGAGTATCAGC
>JANYIY010000445.1 GCA_025358615.1 Gammaproteobacteria bacterium
ACCCGCTTGCCGGTGGCCGCGTCGATGGCGTGCAGAAAGCCATCGACGCTGGCCACGTACACGCGTCCCTTCCATACGGCAAGACCGCGATTGACCACATCGCAACAGGAATAGCGCCCCCACTGTCCCTCGACACCAGGGTCATAGGTCCACAGCTCCTTGCCGTTTGCGGCATCGAGGGCGTAGACGCGACCCCAATTGCCCGGCGCATACATCACACCGTCGACGACCACCGCCGTGGCTTCGAGCCCACGGCGCGTGCCCAGGTGATAATCCCAGGCGAATCCCAGGCGCGCGACGTTGCCGTCATTGATGGCATCGAGCGGGGAGTAGTACGTGCCTTCGCGGTCGCGGCCCGGGGTGAACCATTGATCCGGTTCGCGAGCACCGCCCGCCAACCTTGGGGAGTCCAACGCGGCGGGTGTGGCGGCGAGCGCCTGACCCACGAACAGGGCCGCCAACGCAGCCGCAAAGAAATCTATCCGCATGCGTAACCCCCTGGCGGGTGCAATCGGCCGCTACCGGGCGGCGGCCGCGACCCGCAACGACGTGCTATTTCTGATCCGTGTAAATCTTGATCAAGCGAAACAGGAAATCGCGGCAGTCCAGCAGCGACTTCACGCTGACGTATTCATTGAGGCCGTGCACGTGCCCGAGGTCGGGGCCGGCAAACAAGGGCTCGATCCCATACGTGGGGATGCCGCCTGCGTTCAAGAATTCACCGTCGGTTGCACCGGGCTGCAAGATGGGCAACACCGGCACGCCGGGGAAGAGCTCCGCTGTGAGCTTTTCGAACGGCGCCAAAATTTGCGGTGTCAAAGGCGGCGGGGGCGAGCTCGGCCCACGGGTCTCCAGCGTCGAGACCGCCACCTTCGGGTCGGCAACCAGTTGCTCGAGTTTGCTGCGCACGGTTTCCTGGCTGACCCCGGGGAAGATGCGGCAGTTGATATTGGCTCTGGCACGCTGCGGCAGCGCATTGGTGGCATGCCCCGCATCCAGCATGGTTGCGACGCAGGTGGTGCGCAACGTCGCGTTCCAACTCGGATCCTTGGCGGACACCAGAGCGATGGCGTTGGCATCATTGGGATCCTTTACCAGGGCGCGCATCGCCTCAGCTACATCGGCATTGCCCTTGGCTGCCTGTATCTTTGCCATCCCGGTAAAATACGCTCGGCTGCCGTCAGTGAACTGAGCCGGGAATTCGTAGCCCTCGACACGTTGCAGCGCCGCCGCCAGCCGATAAATCGCATTGTCTTTGAGCGGCCGCGAGCTGTGTCCGCCCGGGTTGGTCACCTCCAGGCGAAAGTTCTGTGCCGTCTTCTCGCCTGCCTGGATTTCCATCACCACCTTGTGGCCTGCGGCATCCAACTCGCCCCATGCGCCCTCATTGACCGCGAAGGCGGCATCGATGAGATCGCGCTGATGCTCCACCAGCCATTGGGCGCCGTTAAATGCGCCGGCGGTCTCCTCGCCGCAGGTAAGTGCGAGCTTGATGGTGCGCCGGGGGCGGTAATTCTCTTGCTTGTAGCGAATCAGGGTGTCGACCCAAATCGCAGCCTCAGCCTTGTCGTCGATGACGCCGCGCGCATAGAAGTTGCCATTCTCTTCGACCAGCTTGAAAGGATCGCGGGTCCAGTCCTCGCGCTTAGCCTCGACCACGTCGATGTGCGCGAGCAACAACAACGCCTTGAGTTTCGGGTCGCGGCCGGGATAGATGGCGACCAAGCCGCCTTCCTTGGGGTGATCGGGCGCCGCGAACGGATGCAGGTCGGCAGCGGCGAACCCGGCCGCTTGCAAGCGTGACGCCATGCGTTCCGCGGCCAGTGTGCAGCTGCCATTGGACAGCGCTGTATTGGTCTCGATGAGCTCTTTATACAGCTCGCGGAAGTTTGCTTCGCCGGCGCTCTGCGCACCCGCATGCAGACTGGTGAAGAGCAGGGCAATAGCGCACCCGGCCGTCAGGGCTTTTGTCATGGAGGGATCCTTAGAAGTTCTTCGAATGCGATATTTTAGAGCGCACGCTATGGTAGTTGATTAATGTCCGCCAGGCGATCAGCAAGACTTTGCCTGCGGCGCAAATTTGTTCCATGTGAGTTAAAACTATGGTAAATCCATTCCAGGGATGTTTGCTGTCACGGGATCGGCAACCGGTGCTGCGGTCAAAATATGCCGCGACGGCGCTCAGGGGGAGTGCTTCTGATGGTTAAGAGATCAACACGGGATACATCATGCACTCACATTCCAAGCTGTCTTGCGCGATTGCCGCGATTCTCGGCAGCGGTGCCGTCGGCCATGTAGGCGCCGCCAATGCGGCGGACGAGAATTCGTCCGCGGACCAAATTCAAGAAATAACGGTGACCGCGCAGCGTCGCACGGAGAACGTGCAAAACGTACCGATCGCGATCCAGGCGTTCACCGGCGAATCCCTGGCGCAACTGAACGTCACGACCTTCGATAATCTCATCAAATATTTGCCCAATGTGACCGCCGCGTCTTCGGGGCCGGGTCTGTCCCAGATCTTCATGCGGGGTTTGAGCGTCGGCAGCGACGGGACCCAGTCCGGAGGTTCAATCAGCGCGTTTCCGAACGTGGCCGTCTATTTGGACGACCAGTCAGGTCAACTGCCCGGCCGAAATCTCGACGTGTATGCAGCGGACCTGGAACGCGTCGAGGTCCTCGAAGGGCCTCAAGGGACCCTGTTCGGCGCCGGCGCCCAGGCCGGCGTCATTCGCTATATCACCAATAAGCCGAAGATCAACGTGACCGAGGGCAGCGTTACGGCGGGCTACGGCATCACGACCGGTGGCGATCCGAATAGCGACTTGACTGCGGTCATCAATCTACCGCTGATAGCGGACACCTTGGCGATCCGTGGCGTGATTTACAATGATAGACACGGCGGCTACATCAACAATGTGCCGGCGAATTTCACCCGCAAATCGTCGGATCTCGGCATCGGCTATGCCAACTATCCCAACGGCTGTACTCCGCTTCGATTCGCCGCTGCGGGCGATGTGACATGCCAGGTGCCGCCGAGCGCTGCCCCGATCAATAACAACGCCATTGCGGGACGGGCGATAAACCCGGTGACCTATCAGGGCATCCGCGTGTCCGCTCTGTGGGACATCAATTCGGACTGGAATGCCTTGCTGACCCAAAGCTACCAGAACATGGACGCCCAAGGCGTGTTTTACCAGATGCCGAACGGTTCGGACGGCGAACGGCTGCCCAAACAATCGGTCACGCTGTTCAATAATTCCTTCAACAAGGACAAGTTCGAAAATACCGCGTTGACCGTCAATGGGCGGATCGGTTTTATCAAGGCGGTCTATACGGGCTCGTATCTGGTGCGCAATATCAGCTCCGTGCAGGACTACACGAATTACGCCCGTGGCGTCTATGCGGACTATTACCAGTGCCACGGTGCCGAGGCCGCGAATGGCCTGGCGTCGACCTGCTTTTCGCCGAGCGCCACTTGGAACGAGACCGAGCGCAACACGCATCAGAGTCACGAAATCCGCTTCAGCACGCCGGATGACTGGCGTCTGCGCGGCATCGTCGGCGCTTTCTGGGAGCAGTTGCAGATTCAGGATCAACTGAACTGGCTATACAAGACCATGCCGGCCTGCACCGACAGCGTCACTGTGGGATGTTTGACGGATCCGGGTCCCGCGTCGGGCGCGACCGTCGTCAATCCGGGGACACGCAACGACAATATTGCATTTTTCAATGACGTCACCCGCGGCTATCGGCAGACGGCGTTCTTCACATCGCTGGATTTCGATTTGATCCCCAAAGTACTGACGCTGACCGGGGGCACGCGCTATTACCGTTTCGTCAATGACGAAAAGGGCGCGGTCACCGGCAGCTTCGGCTGCTACGAAGCCGGGCCCGCTCCCTGCCTGGCATCCGCAACCAATATCGATGCGGAGAATCTGCACACGGTGTACAGGGGCTTCAAGAGCCGCGCCAATATCACCTGGCACTTTCTACCGGATGCGTTGCTCTACTACACCTGGTCGCAGGGCTTCCGTCCGGGCGCCTTCAACCGGCAGTCCGGCTGCTACGTCCCCGGCGTCGCGAACGCCGCCGGCGAGAATGTCCCACAGTACTGC
>JANYIY010000284.1 GCA_025358615.1 Gammaproteobacteria bacterium
CTGGCTGCGCACAATTCCGCAAGTATCGCCGCCAGCGCTTTGAGCTGCGAGTAAGCCGGGTGTCTCTGCGCTAAGGTCCCGAGAATGACGGCATGACGTGTGCCGTTCATCAGCGCGCTGATCACCGCGTGATGCGAATCGCTGACCTGTGCTGCGGCGACGCCGGCCGGCACCGGTTTATTGACGGCCGCCGCCGCCGCCCGCACCACCGCCGCCAGTTCGCCGACCAAGTCAGATTCAGCCAAGGCGTAGGCGGCAATCGGAAACATATAGTCGAAGCGACGCGGATTGAGGAAGGCGACCTTCGCGCCGGGGTTCTTCACTGCGGCCTTGCGGATGCGATGCGCCAACAAAGGCATTTCATGCCGCAGATTCGAGCCGATCACCAGCACGCCGTCGAGGCGCTCGATATCGGCGATCTTGAGTCCGAGATTGGGAAACGCCGCGTCGCTTTCCTGAGCGCGAAAATCCAGCTGGCGCAAGCGATGATCGATGTTGGCGCTGCCCAGCCCGCGCGCAATCTGCGCGAACAAGTACAATTCTTCGACCGTCGCCATCGGTGACGCCAAGAATCCCGCGGCGGCCCCGCCGTGGGCAGCGATCACTTTCTGCAAGCCTTGCGCCGCCGCGGTGAGGGCGACTTCCCACTCGACGGCTTGCAGAAGGCCGTCAATGCGCAGCATCGGCTCCTTCACTCGATCCGCCGAATACATGCCTTCGAAGCCGAAGCGATCGCGATCGGCAATCCAGGTTTCGTTGATCGCCTCGTTTTCGCGCGGCACCATGCGCATCACCTTGCCGCGCAGCACATGCGCGTACAGGTTGGTTCCGAAGGCGTCATGCGGCGACACCAACGCCTGCTGCGTCATCTCCCACGATCGTGCGTGATAGCGAAAGGGTTTGTTGTTCAGTGCGCCGACCGGACACAGGTCGATGATATTGGCCGAGAGCTCGTGATCGACGCTGTTTTCGATATACGTGCCCACCTCCATATTTTCGCCGCGGCCTGTCGTACCCAGTTGCGGGTAGCCCTGTATTTCTTCGCCGAAGCGAATGCAACGCGTGCAATGAATGCAGCGCGTCATGTCGGTCGATATCAGCGGCCCTAGATTCTTGTCCTTGACCACCCGCTTGCGTTCGCTGAAGCGAGAAATGTCGCGCCCGTAACCCAAGGCTAGATCCTGTAACTCACACTCACCGGCTTGATCGCAAATCGGGCAATCGAGCGGGTGATTGATCAGCAGGAATTCCATTGTCGCCCGCTGCGCTGCAACGGCCTTGGGCGAATTGGTGAACACCTTCATGCCTTCCGTCACCGGCGTCGCGCAGGCCGCCATTGGCTTCGGGGCCTTCTCCACATCGACCAGGCACATGCGGCAATTGGCGGCGACGGTCAGCTTGTGGTGATAGCAAAAGCGGGGAATATAGATATTGGCAAGATCCGTGGCCTGCATGATCATCTGACCCTTGCGGACCTTCAGCGGCACACCATTGACTTCGATATTGATTGTGTCTTCGCTCATCGTCTGCCCTATGCCGCAACGGCCGATTGACCTTCGAGGATTGAGCGACCCTTGTGTTCGACCATGTATTGAAACTTCGGCCGGAAAAACTTCAAGAAACTCTGTGCCGGCCACGCGGCCGCATCGTCCAGCATGAAGATGGTGTGGCCGTCGATACGATTCGCGCCATCCCGCAACAAGCTGAGATCCTCACTTCTGCTTAGGCCCGCGATGATTCGCTTCAGCATTCGATCCAGGCATCCCGTCCCTTCGCGACAGGGCGTGCATTGACCGCAGGATTCGGACACATAAAAGCGCGCCAGGCGCACCAGCGCACGCGCAATGAACGTGGTTTCGTCCATGACGATGCCGGCGCCGATCGACTGATTGAAGGGCTTGCCCTCGGCCCACTTGTCGGTCCGACGATGCAAAAGTGCGCTATGCGGGTCGGCCTTCTGAATCACCTCGCCGTCCATTTCCAACACCAGGCGCAGCACGCCATGGGCCGTCGGGTCCGGAGGTCCGACGTTCATCGTGTAGTTGCGAATCTCACCCAATGCGCTTCCTGTTCGGGGCTGCGGGAGCGTTGGTCAATGCCGGATCGTAACGATTGTCGTGACGGATCACTTTCGGTACGAGCACGCGCGGCTCGATGCTCACTGGTTGATACACAACGCGGCGCTTCTCCGGGTCATAGCGGACTTCGACATTGCCCGACAGCGGGAAATCCTTGCGAAACGGATGCCCGATGAAGCCGTAATCGGTGAGCAAGCGGCGCAGATCCGGATGGCCCTTGAACATGATGCCGAACAGGTCGAAAGTCTCGCGCTCGAACCAATCGACCCCGGCCCAGATACCGGCCACCGAATCCACCATGGGTTCGCCGTCATCGGCGCAAAACACACGCAGTCGCAATCGTTGATTCAGAAGGATCGAGAGTAGGTGGTACACAACGGCGAAGCGCCGTCCGGCAGCCACCGGCGTATCGAGAGACCCGTCCCGCTCAACGCCGCGGCTGAAACCCGACGTCGTCGCGTCCTGAG
>JANYIY010000047.1 GCA_025358615.1 Gammaproteobacteria bacterium
GCGTATTCCGGGTCCGTGGCGTAACCCGATTTGCCGATACTGTCGATATAGCCTTGAGGGTCGCTGCCTGCCGCCATGGCCTGACGATAACGCGGCGAATTCTTCAGCAGCTGGGCGAAATCGATGACGCTCGCCTCGATCGAACCATAGGCGCGAAACACGCTACGTCGCGGCGTCGCCACGCCATTGTTGAATTCAACCGTATTCGCGGTGGCGCGCGCGCCTGTCCACTCATCTCCCGCCTTGACGCCGAACAGATTCAGGCTCGAGGACCCGTCGGCATTGCGCGGCATGCGCTGACCCCAGCCGGTCTCCAGCGCCGCCTGCGCGAGCATTCCCATGGGGCTCAGGCCCAGCGTAGCCGCCGCGCGACGGATGCTCGGCATCACGTGATTGACGAACTGCGCCGGCGTTTGCGCCGGGACGCCCGCAGTGCTTGCGATTCCCGCGGACCCTTGCTTTGGGGCAGCAGGCGCCGTCTTGCCCGACAACTGCCGCTTCAATAGGGCGCCGATTCCCAAATCATCGTGCTGACTGATGGTCAGCGCCACCTGCTTGTCGAACATGTCCTGGTACATGCCCATCTCATTGCTGTCCGGATCTTCGCTCGCCGTCGCGTCGCGCATGCTCTTCAGCATCATTTGCAGGAACAAGGCCTCGACCTGAGCGGCAACGCCCGTGATGGCCTGCGGCGATGTCGGATCCCTCTTCAGAGCCGCCAAGCCGTTGAGATCGGTATAGGTCGTCGCGGCGGACGTGTCCACCGGCGTTGCGGGTATGGCAAGAGTGGGCAGCGTGGTGTTCATTTAGATGACGATGAGCTCGGCCTGCAGCGCACCCGCCTCGCGCAGTGCCTCCAAAATGGCGACCAGATCGCCGGGAGCCGCTCCGACATCGTTGACGGCGCGCACGATTTGCTCGAGTTCCACACCGGGCTTGAACAGGAACATGCGGTTCGACCCCTGATCCACTTTGATGGTGGAGTTGTTCAGCACCACGGTCTGTCCCAGCTTGGAGAACGGCGCCGGTTGGCTCACCGTCTGCTCTTCTTTGATGGTGACCGACAGTGAGCCGTGCGACACCGCCGCCGGAGTCACGATCACATTGCTGCTGATCACCACCGTGCCGGTGCGCGAATTGATGATCACCTTGGCCGAGGCCATGCCCGGCTCCACTTGCAGGTTTTCGACCATGGACAGAAACGCCACGCGTTGCGTGATATCGAGCGGCGCGCGCACCCGCACCGAACTGCCGTCCATGATGCTGGCAATGCCGTCTCCCATCCCCTTGTTGACGCTCGCGACCAGGCGTGTAGCCGTCGTAAAATCCGGGTCATTGAGATTCAGGATGATCGAATCGCCTTGCGCCAGCTGTGAGGGCACGGAACGCTCGACCGTTGCGCCGTTGGGGATGCGGCCGGAACTCGGCACGTTGACCGTGAGCTTTGATCCATCCGTGCCTTCCACGCCGAAGCCGCTGACGATGAGATTTCCCTGGGCAATGGCGTATATCTGTCCGTCCAGGCCGTGCAAGGGTGTGACGAGCAGCGATCCGCCGCGAAGACTCTTGGCGTTGGCGATCGAGTTGACGGTGATGTCGATGGTCTGCCCCGGCTTGACGAAGGCCGGCATGACGGCGTGCACCGCCACCGCCGCGACATTCTTGAGCTGCGGCGTGACATTCGCAGGAACCGTGATGCCCAGCTGCGCCAGCATGTTGTTGAGAGACTGCACGGTGAACGGCGCCTGGCTGGTTTGATCGCCGGTACTGTCGAGGCCCACGACCAATCCATAACCCACCAATTGATTGGTGCGCACACCTTGAATCTGCGCCAGATCCTTGATGCGCTCGGCGCTCGCGCGCGGCGGCGCCGACAGCAGTCCGACCACGACCAGCGCCGCGGCCACCGCTGCCGGCAGCCGTTGCAGCATGCGGGCGGCGGCTCGAAATCTCCTGTGGAAAGTCGCGCGCATGCTCAGTACGGCGCAAATGCCGAGTTGAAGAACCGCGCCAACCAACCCATGCGGTTCGAGCTGTCGATCACGCCTCTGCCGGAGTAACTGATGTGCGCATCCGCGACTTTGTCGGAGGTAACCGTGTTGTCGGTGCCGATGTCGGCTCGTCGCACCACTCCCGACACGTGCACGAATTCGTCGCCCTGATTGAGCTTCAAGGTCTTGTCGCCTTGAATGACCAGATTGCCGTTGGGCTGAACTTCCATCACCGTCACGGTCAAGCTGCCGGCCAAACTGTTGCCCTGCGTGCTCGATCCCTCACCGTCGAAGCTATCCGCTCCGTTGAGGGTCGTGGTGCCGATGGGAATTCCCCCGGCGGTGATGGTCTTGCCGAAGATCGTCGGCCCGGTATTTGCGACGCCGGTGGTCTTCGCCGTCTTGGTCACGGCACTCTTGCTGGCCGCGGTGGACTCCGTCAAGCGGATGGTCAGCACGTCGCCGACGCGGCGCGCCTTGAGATCGGCAAATAATTCCATTTGCTGGCCGGCCTGATAAATCGCGCCGTCGGTACGCGGCGTGGGCGGGGGCAGAACCCGCGCAACGACAGGATCAGGCTTGCGTTGCTTCGCC
>JANYIY010000144.1 GCA_025358615.1 Gammaproteobacteria bacterium
GGGCCCAGCAGATCACGGGCGCCATATTATTCCTCACGACCTTGGGTGGCATCGATGATCGCGTGCTGGGCCTGAATGCCGGCGCAGACGATTACTTGACCAAACCGTTCGCATTCGCCGAGCTGGCCGCGCGGGTGGCGGCCCTCGGTCGCCGATCGCGAAAAGTATCGCCAGAATTGCAGCTTCGTATAGGGGACCTGGAGTTGGATCTGTTGACCCACACCGTGCGGCGCGGAACGGAACTGATCGATTTGCAGCCGCGCGAGTACCGCCTGCTTGAGTACCTCATGCGCCACATGGGACAAGTGGTGACCCGGACCATGCTGCTCGAAAAGGTATGGGATCTATATTTCGACCCTCACACCAACGTGGTCGAGACACATATCAGCCGCTTGCGCGCGAAAATTGATCGAGGGCGAGGAGTCCCGTTGATTTCGACGGTGCGCGGATCCGGGTATTCGATCAGTGCGACTTCCTAGGGCTCTCGGCACCTCGAGCTTTCGGCTTACCGCTGTCTATGCGATACAGACTGGGGTAAGTTTTCTACTGCTGTTCGGCGTTATTTTCTGGTCGACCGCGCGATTCATGCGCCATCAGATCGACGACAGTGTCTCAAATGAGATCAACGAGATTGTTACCTCGCCCATGTCTGCCACGCCGCGGGGCATCACGAGTCTGGTGGGGGACATGTCGAGGCACGCGTCCGGTTTCTATTATGTTTGGCAGGACACCGACGGTAGGCTTTTGGCCGGCAATCTGCCGGCATTACAGCCCCAAGTGGGCATTCGTGAATGGAGCGACGAGCATCACCACCGAGCCGCCGATGAGATGTCTGCCATCCGCGGCCGGGGTATCACGATCTCCGGCCGATACTTATTTGTCGGCTGGAGTACTCACCAACTGCTCGAAATGAGCGAATTCGTCACGGCTGCGTTCGGTTGGGGATTTGTGGCCTCTTTGCTTCTTGCACTATCCGGTGGCGCGGTGATGAGCACTCGACTGATGCGAAAAATAGAGGACATCAGCGAGACCAGCCGGATCATTGTCAATGGAGATTTACGACAGCGAGTTTCCGTGCAGGCTAACGGTGATGAGTTCGATCGCCTGGCGCTCAGCATCAATGCCATGCTCGATCGGATCGAGACCCTGATGAATGGCCTGCGCGAAATGACCACCGATATCGCGCATGATTTGCGCACACCGCTGACTCGATTGCGCAATCGCCTAGAGGTTCGCGACCAGGTCACGGAACCGCAATTGCACCAGGTGCTCGCCGACGCGCGCCAAGATATCGACGGCATCCTGGAGATTTTCAGCGCTCTGGTGCGCATTGCACAGATCGAAAGCGGTGGACGCAAGAGCCGGTTCGCGACCATCGACTTCGATGAATTGCTCGACACCGTGGTGGAGGTCTATCGGCCGTCTGCAGAGGAGCGGCATCAAAAGCTAATCGCTGGTATCGATCCGCGGCTGGCAATCACGGGCGACAAGGAGTTGCTGACGCAGATGTTTGCAAACCTCCTTGAAAATGCACTGCGGCATACACCGCACGGGGCGTCTATTCACTTGACCGCCCGGCGCGAGGGGTCCCAGGTGGTGGTCGCCATCGCGGATGATGGACCAGGTATCCCTGAGGACATGCGGAGCAAGGTATTACAGCGGTTCTTTCGCCTGGAGCGCTCGCGCACCACGCCTGGTAGCGGCTTGGGTTTGAGTTTGGCGGCGGCAATCGCGACTTTGCACGACGCAACCCTCCAACTGCTCGATAATGCTCCGGGATTGCGGGTTGAACTGCGCTTCGCGCTGCTGGCCAATCAGCCGCCTCAACCCCGTTGATTTCGCTCCAAGAACGGCCGGGTTCGTCGTCAAACCTATACGAATCGGTAAACTTTGCCTCCCCGCTGCGGTGATACCGTATCTTGACAATAAAGCTCGCCGCTGCGGTCGGCTGAGTCGAGGTTAGAGGGAATGGTAACAACGCGGCTGAATTTGACCTTGCTGTGCTGCATCACGCTCACCGGACTCTGCGCGTCGTGCGCGTTACGACCCGATTCCATGGCGGTGCCGACGATGCCGGGCGCCTTTGCGCGCACCGAGCCAGGGCAGGCGGCAGGCTGGCCGAGTCAGGACTGGTATCGGAATTTTGGCAGCTCTGAACTCAATGGCTTGATCGATGCCGCGTCCAACGCCAATTTTGATTTGAAGATCGCGCAGGCGCGTATCGCCGAGGCGGATGCACGCGCGCGTCAGGCGCATGCCGGCATACTGCCCAGTCTCGGCGCAAAGGCGGCCGCCAACCGCTATTACGCGCACTCCTCGCAGGGGTCGCTGCAGGAGACCGACTGGAGCGCGTTGCTATCGGCGAGCTATGAGCTGGATTTCTGGGGCAAGAACCGCGCGACCGCCGATTCGGCGCAATTTCAGGCGGTGGCCTCGCGGGCAGACCGCGATACTGTCGCCCTGACCCTGTTGGCGGGCATTGCCGATGGTTACTTTCAAGTGCTGTCACTGCGGGAACGCATCGCCCTTGCGAAAGACAATGTGAAATCAGCGCGCGACTTGTTGTCGGTCACCTCCAGCCGCTTCGATGCTGGAATGGCGAATCCCGTAGAGCTCGCAACGCAGCGCTCGACGCTTGCCGCGGTGGAGTCGACCGTTCCGGAGTTGCAGCAGACGGAATCGGAGGCCGAGGCAGCGCTCGCGGTGCTGTTGGGCCGCCAACCTGAAGGCTTCGATGTCGCGGGGATTGCACTCGATGCGATCGAGGAACCCAAAGTGACCGCCGGTCTGCCGACGCAGCTGTTGACGCGCCGTCCGGACTTGTTCGCAGCCGAGGCGAATCTCAAAGCCGCTCATGCGGATGTGGTGGTTGCGCGTGCTGCGTTGCTGCCCAGCATCACGCTGACCGCAGACGGCGGCATCGCCAATCCGGCGGTGGCCGCAGCGGTCAACACCTTGACCGGGGTTGGCCCCGCGTTGAATTTAGGCGGCTCGCTGCTGCAATCCATATTTGACGGCGGAAAATTGCGTGCGATGCGGGCCGAGGCGCAAGCTAAAGACAGTGAGCTGCTGTTCACCTACCAAGCCGCCATCCTCACCGCCCTTACCGACGTGGAAAATGCCCTGTCTGCGATCCATCATCTGCAGGCGATGCGTCCGTTTCAGCTCGAGGGTCTGGCGCAGAGCGAGCGAGCATACGAGGGTGCGAAGCTGCGTTACCAGCAGGGCTATGGCGATTACTTGAGCGTGCTCGAGGCGCAAAAACTGCTGTTCACGGCACGCGACAGCTACAGCCAATACCGGCTCGCACGCCTCCATGCGCTGGTGAGCCTCTCCAAGGCGCTCGGCGGCGGCTGGCAGGCCCCCGGCTCGCAAGCCGCATCTTCCGGCTCACCCCAGACGCCGCCGACTATTTAAGCCATGTTTGCACAAGGGACTTCGATGAGAACACGTACTCGCGTTTGCGAAATCGCATTCCTGGCTCTGATTCTGACCGGCTGCCAGGGGCGGAGCGCACCGCCCGCAGCCGCAACGGCCACGACTGCCGCTGCTACGAACGGGGCGGCAGGCGGCGACGAAAAGAAAGTTGAGGATAAGAAGGACGAGGAGAAAAAAGAGGCGGCGGTGACGCTGACTCCCGAACAGGTCAAGAAGTTGGGGTTGGTCACCGAGGCGGCAAAATCTGCGAAATACAGCGCGGAGATACCGGGATTTGGCGTCGTGATGCCGCATGAGCCAATCGCCACGGCACTTGCGGAGCTGGTCGCGGCCCAGGCAACGGTGCGGCAGGTGCAATCTGGGCTTGCTCGTCAGCAGCGCTTGGCCGGAACTGCAGGGGCCGTATCGGCGGACGTCTTGGAGGGCACCATTGCGCAAGAAGCGGTGGGCATGGCGCAGCTGCACCTCAACCAGCAGAAACTGACAACGCTTATTGGACAGGATCCCCCCTGGGCAGACTCCGACCCTACAGAACTGGCAAAGCTGGCCACGGGAAAACTCAAGCTGCTGCGCATGACTTTTCCTCAGGACGTGATGTCGGAGAAGCTGCCCTGGCAAGTTCGTGCGGCGCATATCGGCACCTCGCAGCCTGCAAATTCCTGGGGCACGAAAAAAATATGGAATGCGCCGGCGGACGCCACGGTGCCCGGCCGCAGTCTGTTCGCGCTGCTGGACAGCCGTTACGCGGCAGAGGGCGAGCGGCTTCAGGTTTGGGCATCAACGGGCGCGGCGCAGGAGGGAGTCGTGGTGCCATTGGCCGCAATTCTGATGCACGAAAGCAAGTACTGGTGCTACATCGAGAAAGAGCCCGGTAAGTATTCGCGTGTCGAGGTTGACATCGATAAGCCAACGGCCGGCGGCTATGTCGTACTCGACCGCATCGCCAAGGGTGACAAGCTCGTAGTCTCGGCCGCAAGTCAATTGCTTGCGCAAGAGACGAATTCCGGCGCGGAGACTGACTGAGCGTGATGCGCCTACTCGTGTCTCTTTGTGTCCGTCATTTCGGCGCGGTAACCGCGCTTACGGCATTCGCGCTCGTGCTTGGCTGCATGGGCGCCTTGAATTCACCGCTCGATGTGTTTCCCGAGTTCGTTCCTTCGCAGGTCGACATTCAAACCGAGGCACCGGGGTTCGCGCCCCAGCAAGTGGAGGAATTGGTCACGCGTCAGATCGAGAATTCGGTCAATGGCGCGGCCGGGCTTGCGACCCTGCGCTCAGAGTCGATACCGGGACTCTCCGTGGTCACCATCACCTTTGCCGACGGAGTGGACGTGCATATCGCGCGCCAGGGAATCTCCGAGCGGCTATCGGAATTGGGCAGCAGCCTGCCCGCCGGCGTTGGCACTCCCAAGCTCTCGCCGCTGGTGTCGAGCACCATGGATCTGCTGAAAATCGGGCTGGTGTCCGATTCCCAGGATGAATATTCACTGCGTGACACCGCCGACTACATCATCAAGCCACGCCTGTTGTCCGTACCGGGCGTCGCGCATGCGATCGTGTTTGGTGGCAGCGTGCGGCAAATCCAGATCGTGCCCGACATGAACAAGCTCGCCACCTATGCGGTGACCCTCACCGACGTTGCGGACGCTGCTAAAGCCCGCTTGCCGCTGCGCGGGGCGGGCTTCATCGACATTCCATCGCAGCGCATTTTGCTGCGTTCACCCACCCCGGGACCGGACCTCGATCTCATTGGGAAAGCGGTCATCACCTCCCGCAACGGCATCCCCATTCAACTGCGCGATGTGGCGGAGATTAAAATAGCTCCGGCGTTGCGTTCCGGCGACTCGCTCATCATGGGAAGACGGGGCGTCTTGATCTCGTTGGCCAGTCAATACGGTGCCAACACACTTACCGCCACGCTTGCAGTTGAAAAGGCCTTAGCCGACCTGACTCCGGCGCTGAAGGCGAAGGGCATCACCGTGTATCCCGCGCTGCATCGGCCTGCCAATTTCATCGAGCGTGCCCTCGGGGATTTGCGGCAGTCGCTGGTCATTGCAGCGCTGCTTATTATTGCGGTGTTGTATGCTTTTTTGCGCGATGCGCGTGCGGCCTTCATCGCATTTATGGCCATCCCGCTGTCGCTGCTGGCCGCGGTGGCGGTACTTGATCGCATGGGCTACACCCTCAACACCATGACTCTGGGCGGTTTTGCGGTGGCGTTGGGCGTCTTGGTGGACGATGCCATCATCGGCATCGAAAATATTCTGCGGCGACTGCGCGAGAACGCGTTGTTAGCGTCGCCCAAACCGCGACTCGAAGTGGTTCTAGAGGCGTCGCTGGAAGTAAGAGGCCCCGTCATCTATGCGACCGCAGTGGTGATCGCGGTATTCCTGCCGGAGTTATTCACTTCGAGCGTACAGGGCCACTTCGTGGGTCCCTTGGCCCTGGCTTTTATCTTTGCGGTGCTAGCCTCCTTGCTGGTCGCGATGACATCGGCGCCTGCGCTATGCGCGTTGTTGCTGCGGCGGCACGACACCCGCCCGGAATCTCGATGGCTGCAGCGACTCAAGCAGTGGCAACGCGGTGCGATCGACGGGGTCCGCGAACACCTGAAAGTGACCGGTGCCGTGTTGGCAGTAATGGTGCTGTGCGCAGTCATCGCGTTGCCCTTTCTCGGCGGTACCTTCATGCCTGATTTTCGCGAAGGCCACTTCGTCGTGCAGGTCTCGAGTGGAGTAACGGGCACCTCGCTCGACTCGATGTTGGCGGCCGGACGCCGCATTAGTGCGGACATCCTGGCCTTACCGTACGTGCAGAGCATCGAACAGCAGATCGGCCGTGCGGAGTTGAGCGAAGATACCTGGGGTCCGCATCGCAGTGAATTTCACGTCGAACTCAAGGACGATCCGAGCATTGACCAAGCTGCGGCTCAAGAAGCGATCAGGAGCATACTGAAGCAATATCCGGGATTTCAAAGCGAGGTAGTGACCTTTCTGGGCGATCGGATCAGCGAGAGCTTGAGCGGCGAGACTGCGCAGGTGGCGGTCAAGGTCTTCGGTGACGATCTTGATGCGATCGAGGCCACCGCAGATAGGATTGTCGCGGCGCTCGGTAAGATTCCAGACATCGTGGATCTGCAATTCAAGCGCCAGTCCGGAACGCCCTCCATTGCATTGGACTTGCTGCCCGATGCGCTGACCGCCAACGGACTAAAGGCACAGGAAGTCCTTGACGACGTCGAGTCGGCATACGCCGGCACGGCCATTGGGCAAACTTACCAGGGAATCCACACGATTGACGTGTCGATCCTGTTACCGGAAGCGGTGCGAAATAATCCCGCCGAGATCGGCAAGTTGATGATCAGCGGCGCGCGTGGCCCGATCCCACTGGAGCAGATCGCGCATCTCACGCCATCAGCGGACAGGTACAGCATTGAACACGATGGCGGGCAACGCCGGGTCAGCGTGACATTCAACGTCAGCAAAGGATCGTTGCAACAGATCGTGCAGCAAGCGCAACAGACGATTACGCGTACGGTGCCGTTACCGAGCGGCGTGTTTGTTCAATTCACCGGAGCGGCCGAAGCGGAAGCCAAGACCCGCAACGATTTGCTGCTGTATTCCGGCATCGCGTTCGGTCTCATCATCATGATTTTATTGATATCGTTTCACTGGCGTGCCAATAGCTGGCTGGTGCTCGCCAATCTACCGTTTAGTTTGATCGGCAGCGTATTGGCGATCGCGCTCACCGGAATCGGCATTTCGCTCGGCACCGTCGTGGGCCTCGTGACCGTTTTCGGCGTGAGCGCGCGCAACGCCATTTTGCAACTGGCACACTACGAACACTTGGTCGAAGTCGAGGGCGCCGAATGGAATCTCGGTACCCTGCTGCGAGGCGCAAACGAACGGTTGATTCCCATCCTGATGACGGCGTCGGTAACGGCGCTCGGTCTGGCACCGCTCGCTTTTGGGATCAACAAGCCCGGTCAAGAGATTGAGGGGCCGATGGCGATAACCGTGCTGGGAGGCCTGCTGTCCTCTACGTTATTGAATCTTTTCATCCTGCCGGCGCTCGCGCTTCGGTTCGTCAAGGTTCGCTCACCCCAGCAGGCGGTCGCACCCGCGGCTCAGGTCCCCACGGCGGGCTGAGCTCCGTACACGACAATCAAAAGGCATTGTCTATGATAGATATTAATGTCACCGGAGCCTAGCAATGAGCGATTTGCACCAGGCCTTGGCGAAAATCAACGCGATTCGTGCACAGGTCGCGCGGGATACGGAATTCCGTGGCTATGGACCCATATCGATCGCCGCCAGTGGAATTCTGGCGCTGGCGGTCGCCGCGATTCAATCTCGGCAGATTACTCATGATAGGGATTTCATTCACTGTCTGCTGGTGTGGGTGGGCACCGCGGCGGTGACGATTGCCGTTACGGCCACTGAAACGATCAGGCGAACGCGCAAAGTACATTCCGGATTGGCCAATGAGATGATCCATGCGGCCATCGAGCAGTTTCTGCCCGCGATCATCGTCGGTGTTTTGCTCAGCGTAGTTTTGGCACGCGTGGCGCCTCAGAATCTTTGGATGTTGCCCGGTCTGTGGCAATTGTTGTTCAGTTTGGGCGTTTTCGCCTCGTGTCGATTCCTGCCCCGCCAAACTATCCTCGTGGGGATTTGGTATCTAGTCGCCGGCTTGGTCTGCCTGGTGTCGCAGAGCGGCGGCAAAGCATTTTCTCCATGGACGATGGGCATTCCCTTTGGGGTGGGCCAGTTGATGGTTGCTGCGGTTCTGCGATTTGGGTTCGAGGAGTCTGTAGAAGAACTCTAAATCCCATGGCCACGCGCCAGGGCACGTGCCCTGGCGTCGCGCCGATGGCGAGGGCATAGCGCTATCGTGGACCGACCGTCAGGACGGTAAAGGTCTCCGGGGTCGGCACCGGTCTTGGCTGAGGTTGTTCGGGGGTGGGCGCTGGGGGTGCGTCGAAGTCCGAGCTCACCAGGTAAACCTTCCCACTTGCGGAATCGAGCGCCATCGTTCGGGCGCCGCGCTGGGTGGTCACGGACTGGGCAAGTTGATATCGATCGGGCGTTTCTTGACGAAAGATACTGAGCGTGCCTTCGCCGTTCGAGCTGAACACCAGGCCGCGATGGGCATCGTACGCCGCGGCATCCGGTCCGTCGCCGACCGCAAGCTTGGCCACTTGCCTCCCGGAAACCGCGTCGGTTACCGCCATAACCTTGTTGTCGCACACGGAGAAGAGCCGATGATGCGTCCTGTCTATTGCAAGGCCACTGGGACTGGCGCAACCCGGCAACATCCAGGTTGCTGTGATCGTCAATTGCTTGCTATCGAACACAACCAATTGACCCGCCTCGCTCTCGATGTTAACGAAAATGTGGCCTTCACCGTCGTCGACCGCAAATTCCGGCTTATCAGGAACCGCCAGCGTGCGCACCACCTTCAAACTCTCGGCATCGAGCACCGTCACGTCCTTGCTGCGTCCGTTGAAGGTCCATACATGCTTGCCGGTGGGCTCATACAGGATCGCATCGGGATTGTGACCGGGGATCGGTGCTTCCTTGAGCGTTTTCAGCGTCGCCAGGTCGAACATCGTCACGGAGTCCGCCTTGCCGTTACTGGTGTATCCGCGGCCCAGCTCTTCCGCCAGCGCGATCCCATGTACGCCCTTGGTATTCGATACGGTACCGATTAGCTTTCCTGACCCGGTATCCACCACATCGACGCGAGTGCCGCGACTCACAAAGAGGCGCTTACCGGCGGCGTCGAGTGTCAAATAATCCCATCCACCGATGCCGCCCAGCGTCCAGCGCTGAATTACGGAATGTGAAACGTCCGCGGGTGCGCACTGAGCACTCGAATAGACAATACAGCTGACGATCAATGCCACGCCGGCCGATTGACCAAGGTGCCTGGGTAACGAACTCAGCATGGGAATGTCCTCGAATTATTTAAGATTCATCCAGCCCATCATCGCATCAATTTAATTGAGCGGCGATTACAGAATGGTATAAATTGCAAGTCGAACTATGCGCCTGCAGGCGCACGGGTGGCCGCGCGCTGAACCACGCCACGGCTCGCCATCGTGCCGATCAAGCCGATCGCCGCCGCGAGCGATAGCCAAGCGCCCGGTATCGCGCGATTGCCTGAGCTATGGATAAGAAATGTGACTATCGCGGGCGTCGATCCGCCGACCGTCGTTGCCAAACTGTATGCGAGCGAAAAGCCCGCCGTTCGGACCTCCACCGGCACGATCTCCGTCAGATATACGACCATAGCACCGTTGTAGCCGGCGTAAATGAATGACAACCACAGTTCCACCCCGAGCAACCGGTCGAAACTAGGCGCCTCGATGAGCCATGCCATCGCCGGGTAGGCGCTCACCAGCGCCAGCCCCGCAAAGGTCGCGAGTAATGGTATTCGGCCGACGCGGTCCGACAATGCGCCCATGACGGGAAGCCAGAATAGGTTCGAGAAGCCCACGCACAACGCGACGAGCAGCGAAGCGCTCTGTGACAGCTTTAGCACTTCGCGGCCAAAGGTCGGGGTATAGGCGGTAATGGTGTAGAAAGACACCGTGGTCATCAAGACCATCGCGATGCCGACAACAATGATGCGCCAGTGCAGCAGCATGCTCGCGTAAACCTCGGCTGGAGTCGGGTGCTGTGCCCGTGCAGCAAATTCGCTCGTCTCCTGCAAGGTGCGGCGGATCATGTAAATGAAAGGAACGATCAAGCAGCCAATAATGAGGGGAATGCGCCAACCCCACAATTGAAGATCGAGAGGCGACAGCCAGTGCGCGAGTGCGAAGCCGATGGTACCAGCGAACACCACCGCCACCTGTTGGCTGCCCGATTGCCAGGAGACGTAAAACCCTTTGTTTCCGGGCGTTGCGATCTCAGACAAGTACACCGACACGCCGCCCAATTCCACGCCTGCGGAGAACCCCTGACACAAGCGGCCCAGCACCACGATAATCGGTGCAAATAAGCCGATGGTCTCGTAGCCCGGCACTACCGCGATCGTGAGGGTGCCGACCGACATGAGCGCGAGCGTCACCAACAAGCCTTTACGGCGCCCGATGTGATCGATATAGGCGCCGAGGAATATCGCGCCCAGCGGTCGAACCAGGAACCCAACCGCGAAGGTCGTCATCGACAACATCAAAGAGGCGAATTCGCTGTTGGCGGGGAAATAGGCGCGTCCAATCGCCGCACTGAAATACCCAAACACCATGAAGTCGTACATCTCGAGAAAGTTGCCGCTCGCGACGCGCAGTACGGTTTGTATTTTCTCCTTGCGTTGTTGATATGTCAGCATCGGTTCACACCCCGCCGCCACTCTCTACACCAATGATGCTCGCTCCCCTTCGCCGTCGGGCGAGGGGAGGCGAGGAGGCGTGCGGGCTTAGTATTTCGCCTTGAAACCGACGTAATAGGTCCGTCCAATGATGTCGTAAGTAGCAGTATCGGTGGTCAGAGCTGGCTCGGGTTTTTCGGACAGGCCGATAAGTGGAATGACTGCTATATTTTTCCACAATAGCAGGAGTAATTCCGATGAAACGACCGAGACGCAACCACTCGCCGGCCTTCAAGGCGAAAGTGGCTTTGGAAGCCTT
>JANYIY010000157.1 GCA_025358615.1 Gammaproteobacteria bacterium
GCAGTTGCGCCAGCACGGCATCGCTGGGCGGCGCACCGTTCAATGAAAGGCCGTCGGGAGAGCGCTTCAGCACCAGCGCACCGACGCCGAACGGCCCTGCCAAATGGACCTCAGACAATTCGCCGTGTTGCTGCCAGTTCACCGTAGCCTGCCACCCCTGCGTACCGACGGCGACAGCGGCTCGACCGTCGAGCTGCCAGCCGGCGGCCTTCTGCAATTCGCCCACTCGCTGTTCCCAACTGGAGGCTACGGGCGGGGGCGGCGCTCGACTGGTCACGCATGCAGCCAACGCGGTGGAACACAACAGCGTTAATAGCAGTCGGCGCATATCAGCTCGCTGCTGCGTGCGGCGCAGCGTGAGGCGTGGCGGCGGGCGCGGCATGCAAGCGCTGCCGAGTCAACTTAAGCACGCGATTGTCACCGTCGATGGCGGATGCTTGCGTCCAAACGTGCTCGGCATCGGCGGACCGTCCCAGTTGCCACAGCACTTCGCCTAAATGGGCCGCAATGTCTCCGCCGCGATCTTCCACATAGGCTGCTCGCAGGAATGCTTCCGCCTCCGTGCTATGCCCTTGTCGAAATAGTACCCACCCCAAACTGTCGAGGATGGCTGCGCTTTTAGGCGCCGCCGCGTGAGCGCGTTCGATGAGCTTGCGCGCCCGCGGCAGGTCACGTGAATGATCCGCCAAGGTATATCCCAGCGCGTTAAGGCAGCAGGATCTTCCGGTCGAATGTTCACCAGATTGGTCAATTCGTGCAAGGCACCGGCAATTCGCCCCTGTTCCTCATAGGTCGACGCTCTCGCGTAGCGCAGGTCGACGCTGTCCGGATATTCCATGATCCCCGCGTCGAGCAGCGTCGCTGCGCGCGGTAAATCGCCGTTCTCGGCATACATCCGCGCACGTGCCGCGAGAATTTCCGGCGCGCGCAGCGGTTCATCCTCGATAAGCCGGTCTAGCAATTCCTCGCCGGCACTCGCAGCCCCATGCTTCTCCAACAAGGAAGTGGCTCTTAGCAGCGCCGGCAGCACGTTTTCCCCTTTCTGCACCTGCGCATAGAGGCGCAGCGCATGCTCCGCATCATTGCTCCGATCAGCAATCAGTCCCAAGTAATAGAACGCATCGTCCGTATACTTGTCGGAGCGCACCAGCTCCGCAAATCTCAACGTTGCGGCAGCCAAATTCCCCTCTTGAAACTCGACCAGTCCAAGCAGCCGCAGCGCCACAGGCGCGTACTCGGAATTGTGAACCAGTGTCTCCAATTGCTGGCTTGCCGCCGAATCGCGTTGTGCGGTCATCAACAATAGTGCGTAATCGAGGCGATTGACCGGCGTATCTTCGCGCCGGACGTTCTCCTGTGCTTGCGCGAGGGGCGCCTCGGCGTCGCCCGCCATGATTCGCGCCCGCGCGAGTGACTGCTGCAAATCGCGACGCTCATTCTCTGCTTTTTCGTCGGCGCCTGGGGCAGGCGGCTCGCTTACCGGGGACAGCGCCAACGCCGCCGTAAAACTTTGCACGGCCGAGGCCGGGTCATCGGCACGCAATGCAGTGAAGCCCTGTACGCGCAATGCCGCGGCCGAAGAGGGAAACGACGATGCCAGGCGATCTGCAAGCTGGCGCGCGCCGAAGATATTGTCATTGCCGCCAAGCTCCGCCTCAAGCGCCGCGAATTCCGCGTCTGTGCCGAGCGGCGAGTTCACCAGCACGAAATAATAGTGAGCTGCCGCTTTGCCGATCTTGTGCAGCGCCAGTGCGGCCCGACCCGCCGCGCGCCGTGCGCCCACCGACTGTGGATCCACGTCGATCCAGCGCCCGGCGATCTGCTCAGCCAGCGACGGCTGCAAGGATTCGCCCGCGACATCCGCTGCGCGCTCCAGCAGCCCCAAATCGGTGGTGTTCGCCGCTGCTGCCGCATACTGCAGCGCCGCCACACGCGGCTGGTGACGCGCCAGCGCTATCTCGGCCGTGACGGTATAAAATGACTGCGGAGCCGCAGGTTCAGACGCCTTGCGGTCGATGGCAGCGCACGCGGCACAGGCCGCGAGCCCACACACAATCGACGCCCTAGCCAGGTTTGAAATCGAGAACACGGCCGCACTATAACGAAATGAGTACCCCGATGCCGCTCAATCCAGCTTGATCTCGCAGCACCTCTTCCACCAAAATCAGAGGGTTACGGCCCACAAGCGCATCAATGGCATTCAGCATCCTCGGCATAAATCACAAGACCGCACCGGTCTCCCTGCGCGAAAAAGTGGCGTTCAGCGAGGAGCGGTTGCTCGGCGCTCTGCGTACCTTGCGAGAACAGGTCGGAGTCGCCGAGGTCGTAATTCTCTCCACCTGTAATCGCACCGAGGTCTATTGGGCGGGTTCCGCCAGCGGCGCGGAGCTATCGAAATGGCTCGAACGGCACCACGGTGACAACCTCGACCTAGCCGCCAGCCTGTATGTTCACCAAGAACAGCGCGCGGTGGAACATGCCTTCAGCGTCGCTTCGGGACTCGATTCGATGGTACTCGGGGAGGCGCAGATTCTAGGCCAGCTGAAAGACGCCTATCGC
>JANYIY010000160.1 GCA_025358615.1 Gammaproteobacteria bacterium
GTCACTCGTAGCCGCTGTGGAAGGCCATTCTCGTCTCCTGGCTGATCGCACTGGTGGAATACTGTCTCGCGGTACCGGCCAATCGCTGGGGATTCGGCACTTTCACGGGCTTTCAGCTGAAAATCATTCAAGAGGCGATCACCGTGGCGGTGTTCATAGTCTTCGCCATTACATTTCTGAAGGAAAAAATGGCATGGAACTACGCGGTGTCGTTTGCACTGCTGATTGCCGCAGTGGTGGTCGCGTTCGCCTTCAAGCCTGGCGCCGGCATGGGCTAGTTCGATAAACGGCGATTTTCGGCGAAGCATTCCGGCAACACAAGGAACAGGACTGCATGCTCACGGTTTTCTCGACGGATCATCTGTTGCGCAGTCCGCGCACCGAATTGTATGGCGGCGAGTTGGTACGCCCGCACGAATCACCGGAGCGCGCGCAAATCGTTCTCGATCGGATCCACGCGCTGCGCCTTGGCGAAGTCATCGCCCCCGCGAGATTCGGCCCCGCGCCGCTGCTGCGTGTTCATGACGCGGCCTACTTGGAATTCTTGCAACAGGCATGGAGGGACTGGGTCGGTGCAGGCAATCGTGGCGAGGCCATCCCCGATTGCTGGCCCGCCAGGCGCATGGCGCAGCGCTGCCCGAACAGCATTCTTGGAAAATTAGGGTACTACGCCATGGCCGCCGAGACCTCGATCAGCCATGGCACCTGGGAAGCGGCCAGCGCCGCCGCCGACGTCGCCCTGACCGCCGCCTCACGCATCAAGGACGGCGTGCGCGCCGCATTCGCCCTGTGCCGCCCGCCCGGGCATCACGCCGCGCGCGATCTGTACGGCGGTTACTGTTTTTTGAACAACGCGGCGATCGCGGCACAGTACCTGCGCGACGGCGGTGCCGCTCGTGTTGCCATCCTCGACGTCGATTTTCATCACGGCAACGGAACTCAGGATATTTTCTACGATCGCCCTGATGTGCTGTACGTGTCGTTGCACGGCGATCCGGTGCACGCCTTTCCCTACTTTTCAGGGTATGCAGACGAAATCGGCGCGGGACTGGGCAACGGCTTTACACTGAATCTTCCGATGCCGCCCCGCACCGAGTTCGGCATCTGGCAGGATGCGTTGCGCACAGCGCTTGCGCGCATCGCCGATTTTCGCGCCGATGCGCTCGTGGTATCACTGGGCGTCGATACATTTGTGGCAGATCCGATCAGTTTCTTTCGCCTGCAATCGGAAGATTTTTCCACGTACGGGCGAATGATCCGCGACTGTGGACTTCCGGCCTTATTCGTTCTCGAAGGCGGTTATGCCGTCGGTGAAATCGGCGTCAACGTAGTGAACGTGCTGGCCGGGTTCGAGGAAGCGTAAGCTGCCGACTCAACTCATAAGGATCTCATCATGGATAATGCGCAATTAATACAGGCTGCCGCGAGCATCGTAGGTGCGATGGCCGCGTCGCAGTACGGCAAATTCGGCGGAATGGATCCGGCCAAAATTGCCGATATCGCGATGATTGCCGTTAAGATCGCACGGGCGATCGAAATCGAAGCGAATAAGAGCCCGCCCTAGAATCGCGGGGGCGCACGTAATCAGACTATCGTCGCATGGCAACCGCAAAAGGAAAATCCAAGACCACCCGCGCCCGCAAGCCGGCGCCGGCGAAGCGAGCACGGGGAAAACTAGCGCCGGGCGGCAAGGCGCGAGGCCTGGACGCCGCACAGGTCGCAATCGCGATCGACAGCGCCGAGATCTCGGACGTCGTGGCCTTGGTGCGAAGCGCCGGCGGCGCGCCCATCGGGGCCTACCGCGAACCTCTGGGCGCGCGGCCCTTGCTAATCGCCTCGCTGCCACTCGGCGCTCTTCAGCCCACACCGTTCCAGCGCGATTTATCACCCACGCATGCCAAGCGCCTGGCGGTGAAGATAGAGGAGACCGCGGCGTTCTTGGATCCTCTGATCGTGGTACGTGGTGAAGACGGTCGCTTCTGGACGCCCAACGGCCGGCACCGCTTGGCGGCCGGCAAAGTCCTTGGATTAAAGCAGATCACGGTGCTCATCTCGCCGGACGAAACACTGGCCTACCGCATTCTCGCCCTCAACACGGAGAAAGCCCACAACCTGCGCGACCGCAGCCTGGAAGTGATTCGCATGGCCCGCAGCCTGGCAAAGCGTCACCCGACATCGAAGGAGACTGCTTACGCCACAGAGTTCGAGTCCGCTGAACTGCTGACCTTGGGAATCGTTTACGAAAAATCATCGCGTTTTGCAGGCGGCGCCTACAGTGCCTTCCTTAAGAAGGTAGACCGCTTCAGCGAGCGCACGCTTGGCGCAAGCCTGCGCGAGCGAGACGGCTTCGCGTCCCGCTTGCTGGACATCGACGTGCAGGCGAAGCGCGTCATTGCGACGCTGCAGAGCCGCGGCTTTAAATCGCCCTATCTGCGCAACTACGTAGTCGCGAGAATTAATCCGGTACGCTTTCACAAGGCAAAGAAAGGCGACACTAAGCCGCCGATGCCCATTGCGCAGGCACTGACCCGAATGGCCTCGGCCGTCAAGAATTTCAAAGTCGATTCGGTGTCGAATTCAGATCTTGCCTGGGTGGCAGTGGGCGCCGGGTCGCAGGAATGAAGCGGAACTCGAGCCAATGATTGAGCGCCAGGCAGAAATCGTGACCCGCGATGGACGAATGAGTACCTTCGTTTGTCATCCCGAACGCGGAGGCCCGCATCCCGTGATCGTCTTTTTCATGGATGCGCCCGGCATCCGCGAAGAGCTTCGGGATATGGCGCGCCGCTTGGCGACGGTAGGCTACTACGTGCTGCTCCCGAATCTTTACTACCGCTCGAACGTCGAGGAACTCGGATCGTGCATCGGCGAAGTGAATGCGGCCACGCGCCAAAAAGCGCTGGCGCTGATGGACACCATCGACATCCCCCTGGTCATGCAGGACTTGGACGCACTCATGGCCTTCGCAGCCAAAGACCACGCGGCGTCGGCGGGCGCAATGGGATGCGTTGGGTATTGCATGAGCGGCCGGTACGCCATCAACGCAGCGGTACGCCACCCCACCAGGGTGCGCGGCGCGGCATCGATTTACGGCACAGCCCTGGTGACGGATCAGCCCGACAGTCCGCACCTAGCCATGCAACGCACCGATGCGAGGCTATACTTCGGCTGCGCCGAACACGACACCTATGCGCCTAAAGAGATGATCGACAGGCTGCGTTCCGAAGTGGAAGCCAACGGCGGCAATGCCGAAATCGAGATCTACCCCGGGGCCTCGCATGGCTTCGCCTTTCCACAGCGTCCGGTTTACGACAAACCCTCGGCGGAGCGACATTGGGAACGATTGTTCCAATTGTTCGGCGCCACATTGGTCTGAACTCCGCTTGCTCTCCATCACTCATCTTCAAAAGCGTTTCGGCGAACAGGTCGCGGTGGACGATGTGTCATTTGAGGTCCGTAGCGGCGAAACCGTCGGCCTGCTGGGCCCCAACGGCGCAGGCAAGACGACGACCTTGGCGATGATGAGCGGTATATCGAAGCCGGATGGCGGTTCGGTGTCGTTTCAGGGGCAGCGGATTCACCAAGATGCGAATGCTTTGAAAAAGCGGGTGGGACTGGTGCCGCAGGACCTGGCGCTATTCGAGGAATTATCCGCCTGGGCGAATCTGGAACTGTTCGGCGGCTTGTACGGATTGTCTGGCGCGGCGCTGGCTAGGCGGGCGGAAGACGCGCTGAGCCTGGTGGGTCTGGACAATCGCCGGCGCGACCGCGTGAAGGAGTTCAGCGGGGGCATGAAACGGAGGCTGAATATAGCGGCCGCGCTGCTACACAACCCGGAACTGATTCTGCTGGACGAGCCCACCGTCGGCGTCGATCCGCAGTCGCGCAACGCCATTTTCGAGAACCTTGAGGAACTCAAGCGGCGCGGAAAGACATTGGTCTACACGACACACTATATGGAAGAAGCGGAGCGCCTGTGCGATCGCATCGTCATCATTGACCATGGCAAGGTGCTTGCCGACGACACGGTGCGCGGGCTGTACCGGCGGCTGCCGGCCTCGCAGAGCGTGGCGCTGGACCTCGAGCCTCCCGCCGATGAGAACTTGCTGGCTGGGCTCGCCGCGATGCCGGGAATTTCAGCGGTACTGGCAACCGCGGGCGGAGTGCGCTTCGACACTGTCGACTTTGGGGCACAGCTCGCCCGTGCGTTGGAGCACATCGCAGGCGGAGGCGCGCGCGTGACGTCCGTCAAGACCGGCCACAGCAGCCTCGAAGATGTGTTCATCGCCTTAACCGGACATGCACTACGCGACGGACCCCTGGCGGACCCTCCTTGAACCTCCTCGCCATCCGAGCGTTGATCCGCAACGACCTGCGCATCTACACGACCGATCGCCGCGCAATGATCATCGGCGTTCTGGTGCCGATTCTGATGGCGGCATTTTTCGGCTACGTCTTCGGCGGCAACGGGCACGCCGAGTCCGGCAAGATTTCGATGATCATCGTCGATGAGGATCAGAGCGAAGTCTCGCGGGCGATTACCGCGGGCCTCGCGCAGGAGCCGCTGGTATCGGTGCAGGCCCTAGATCGATCGCAAGCCGAGCAGCGGGTTCGGACCGGCAAAGTGCAGATCGTCGCCGTCATACCAAAATATTTCGGTGCCGCAGCTACGCTTGCGTTCCTGAGCGGTGAGATGAAGCCGCAGGTCGAGTTCATCACCGATCCCAGCCAGTCCATGAGCAGACCCGTGGTTGAGGGCCTGTTCGCTCAACGCAGCATGCGGGAGATCAGCAAGGTCGCGCTCAGCGGCAATCCGGTCCCGGGCCTGCGACACGGGCTCAACATTCCTTACACCGTGGCCACCACGACGATGACGACGGCGCAAAACGTTCCCTACAACGGCTACGCGCATTCGTTCGCCGGCATGACGACGCAATTCATTCTGCTGGCGGGCATCGACGCAGGGATCTTGCTGCTGGTGGCCCGCGAGCGCGGCATCTGGCAGCGGCTACGC
>JANYIY010000306.1 GCA_025358615.1 Gammaproteobacteria bacterium
TGGAAATCGTCTCGTTGATGTTCGAACATTTCGGCGACTTTCCGCAGGCAGTAGAGGCCACACAGCGCTTCCGTCAACACTACGGCATCGAGTACTCCACATTGATCGCCGGCATTTCGAACAAGGATGAGGCAGCGAAGAAATTGCCCATGCTGGATCGCGTCTACGCCTTTCACACCACCCTATTCGTCGACCGCAAAGGCGTGGTGCGCAAGATCCACACAGGTTTCTCCGGTCCCGCCACCGACGATCATTACACGCAGTTTGTGGCCGAGGTGAAGGCCACGCTCGATCAGCTGCTGGCGGAGACTTGAGATGCCGTCCTTCGATGTCGTGTCCGAAATCGATACTCACGAATTGACTAATGCCGTCGATCAAGCCATGCGCGAACTCGGCCAGCGCTTCGATTTCAAAGGTACGGACGCCAGATTCGAGCTCGAGGAAACGACTGTCACCCTGATTGCGCCGGCCGATTTTCAGTTGAAGCAAATGCTGGAAATTCTCAAGCTGCGGATAGCCAAGCGCGGCATCGACGTCGCCTGCCTCGACGTCAAAGACCCAGAGATCAATCTCGCCAGGGCCAAGCAGCTTGCAATATTGAAGCACGGCATCGATGCCGACGCGGGCAGGAAGGTGTCGCGGCTGATCAAGGACTCCAAGCTCAAGGTGCAGGCGCAAATTCAGGGCGACAAGGTGCGAATCATCGGCAAGAAACGCGATGATCTGCAGGAAGCCATCGCCTTCCTGCGCAAGGCCGACGTCGGCGTACCCCTGCAATTCAATAATTTCCGCGACTGAATCACGCGCCCGCAAGCGTCGTCGTTGAGGGCGAGCGAACGTGGATGCTTCACCACGGATACGCTGGTGACCCCGAGCATGGCGGCCAACTCATCGCCGGGCACCTTCAATGGTCCCGGCCCGGACCCCACGCCGGCCGCGGGTTGCGGATAGGCAATACCTTCGCCTCGAATCGGGCGCGTTTCTCATCCATGGATGCTAAGACTCATGGCAGCCCTACTTTATTCCCCGCGAGCCGCATTTTTATTCAGAAGCAGGTGATCTTTGATGGGAACAAACCTGTCCGCGGCCCGAATCAGCGCTGCGGCAGAAAGCTCCGCCACCCCATATACCTCGACCGACACCCGGTGTTTGTCGCGGATTTTGTTCACCAAGAGATCGAAGTCGCCGTCACCCGAGGCCAGGACCACGACGTCCACCAGCGGCGCATATTCGAGCACGTCCAAGGTGATGCCCACATCCCAATCTCCCTTGGCAGACCCGTCGCGCCTCTGGATGAACGGCCGCAATTTTACGTCGAATCCGATGGCGCGCAGGATGTTTTGAAACTGCGCTTGCTTTTCGTCGCCTCGATCGATGGCGAACGCAATCGCTTTTATCAAGGTTCTATCGCGGGTGACCTCGGCCCAGAAACTGTTGTAGTCGAAATGACGTGAGAAGCACTGCTTTGTCGTGTAGTAAATATTCTGCACGTCGACGAACACGGCCACGGTCTGCTGAGTTTTCACAGGCGCAGAAAGTAGGGAATGGCGCACAGAACGACGCCGATTCCGACCAGCAGTATCGTGTTGGACACGAAGTACGGATACGCCATCAACGCAAGTCCGCAAATCAGCGGTACCACCGAACGCTGTTTCTTGCCATAGATGAAGTACCCCAGCCCGATCGAGCCGAACAGCAATCCCCACAGCAGCCAGGCTGTCATCGTCCCAGTATAGCCGCCCAGGTAGCTACTTTGGCGGCGCCGCTCCATGCGCGGGCTCAATTCCCTTGGAGTAGATCACGGTGCCGTCGAGCTTCACGATGATGGCATCGATGTCGTCGATGTGATTGTAGATTTCCATGGCCTTCTCCGGGCCCAACACGAACGCCGTCTTGGACAGGCCATCGGTGCGCGTAGCATAGGGTCCAATGATGGTGGCGCTGCGCACCTTGCTGGCCGAGTGGCCGGTGTGCGGATCGATGATGTGGTGATAGCGCACCCCGTCCTCCTCGAAGAAGCGCTCGTAATCCCCCGAGGTTGAGATCGCCGCGTCCACCAAGGGAATCCGCGTGATCACTTCGCCCTCGCCCCGGCGCGGATCGCGAATCCCCACCATCCAAGGCTTGCCGAATCGATCCCCGACGATGCGGCTGTCGCCGCCGGCGGAAACATACATGCGTGTGAAGCCGCGCGATTTCAGCACCTCGATTCCTCGATCCACCGAATAGCCCTTGGCTATGCCGCCGAGATCGATGCGCACCCCCTTCTGCGAGAACTTCACTGTCTGCTGCTTCGCATCCAGCAGCACATGGCGAAAGTTCACCGCCGGCAACGCCTTGTTGATTTGCGCTTCGTCCGGGTGTATATGCCTGCGAAAGTCGTACATATAGCCGACGCTGGCATAGGTAATGTCGAAGGCGCCGTCGGTAATCTCCGAGTATTCCTTGGCCGTCACCAACAAATCGAATAGCTCCTTGCTGATGTGCATGGGCCCGTCGGCGGCCTTGGCGTTGACCTGGGAGACTTCGCTGGTCGGCTTGTAGGTACTCATGGATTCGTCGACGTGGCGCATTTCATCCAACACCGCGTCGATGGCCTGTTCGGCCTTATCCTTGTCGTCGGCCCACAGCTCCACCGTAATGCGCGTGCCCATGATGCCGTCGGTGATACGCCGAACCCAATCCGCGTGCGCCGGCGCGGCGCAGAATAACAGCACGCCCACGGACAGAACGATTCGTGCCGTCTGCGCATTCACGTACATGACCAATCTCTCCTTAATTTTGCGATCGCGCTTTAGGCACCGAAGGCCGGGCGCCGCCATTGGCTGATGACCAAGGCACTGCCCACCATGCCGCCCAAATGAGCGAAGTGCGCGACGCCGGACTGAGTCCCCGTCACCCCCAGGAAAAGCTCAACGCCGGCGTACACAGTGGCGAACACCCAGGCAGGCATGGGTATGGGTGGGAACAATGGCACGACCTTGCGCTTCGGAAACAGAAAGGCGTATGCCAGCAGCAAGCCGAAGACGCCGCCCGATGCACCGATGGTCGGTCCCGGCAGCGCGCCGAACAGCATTGGCACGAACAACTGGCTGAGAGCCGCGGTCACCACCGACGCGAAATAACACGCCAGCAGCCGGCGTGGTCCTACATAGCGCTCGATTTCAGCGCCGAACATCCACAGGCCCAGCATGTTGAACAACAGGTGCGTAATGTTTCCGGTGCTGTGCAGAAAGGCATAGGTCACTATCTGCCAGAAGTGAAAATACGTCCGGCCCTCGATGGGCTGAAACGGCCATAGCGCGAGCAGCCCTTCCACCGGGCCGGGCGCGACGTATTGCAGACCGAACATCACGATGTTCGCGACGATCAAGACTTTGACTGCTGAAATTTTCATATACTTCCATGCATTCTAACCCGACGCGAAAACGAATCCTCCATGAAAGCGGTATTTCTCGAGTACGACACGATTTCCAATGGCGATCTCGATATTTCCGCGCTGGCTGCAAGCGTCCGCGACCTGCAGCTGGTTTCTTCATCGGAAACGGGCACGGCAGAGCGTATTCGCGAAGCGGACATCGTGCTGCTCAACACGCTCAAGTTTCCCCGCGAACTGATGCAGCGCGCTCCCCAGCTCAAACTGCTTGCCGTCGCCGGAACCGGCACCGACAACATCGACCTGTTCGCCGCCAAGGATCTCGGTATTGGCGTGTGCAATGTCCGCGGCTATTGCACCGTATCGGTGGTGCAGCACGTGTGGGGGTTGATCTTGAACCTCACCCAGCACCTGTCCGAATACTCGCGACTGTCGGGGGACGGCAGCTGGGCCGCGGGCGAGCCGCTCATGGAACTGCGCCATCCCATCCGCGAGCTCAATGGCCGCACCTTCGGAGTCGTCGGCTGGGGCGCCCTGGGCAGCGGCGCTGCGCGCGTCGCCGAGGCCTTTGGCATGCGGGTGGTCATCGCCAATCACCGCGGCGCGAGCCCAAGCCCCGACCGCGTGGACCTGCAAGCGCTGCTAGGCATGTCGGACATCGTCTCGCTGCATTGCCCGCTCAATGACTCGACACGCGGCCTGATCGGCGCGCACGAGCTCGCGCTCATGAAGCCCGACGCGCTGCTGATCAATACGGCTCGCGGTGCATTGGTGGATGGTCATGCCCTGGCCGCCGCACTCAAAGCCGGGCGGCTCGGCGGCGCGGGAATCGACGTGCTGCCCCACGAGCCGCCGCCGCACGACGATCCCCTGCTCGACCCCAAGATACCCAATTTAATTGTGACGCCGCACGTGGCCTGGGCGGCGCGCGAGGCGCGGCAGCGCTGCCTCGACGAAATAACCGCCAACATCAAGGATTTTATCGGTGGCGGGCGCCGCTCGCGGATCGTTTAGCGGCCGGGGATCCCTGCATCGGGATCCGGCGACAAAGGGCCGGAGCGGCGCCGTGCGTTCAGCCTCGAGCCTGTTTCTTTTCTCGCTTCGCCGCGCGCTTCTCTTCCAATGTCTTGGTCGGTTTCTTCTTGTCTTCTTTCTTTCGATCCATACCCTTGCCCATGACTCACTCCTCTTTGCTAGGCCAATGAAACCCTAATTCTTCGCCTTGCTGCGGCTCAACATCTTGCGCGGGGCGGCACCCCGCTCGGCTTGCCGCCCGGCGGGGTGCCGCCCAGTCACATCACGCGGCGGCTTGGGCGGCTTCTCACTCACTCGGCTGATGCGTAGCTCGCGTCCGGCCACCCGCACCTTCTGCAAATCCTTGAATATCGGGTTCGGCATACCCTCCGGCAGATCTACGAAACTATGATCCTCACGTATATCCACCCGACCGATGTGCACGCCCTCGATCCCGGATTCGTTGGCAATGGCGCCCACGATATTGCCGGGCTTGATCCCATGTACCGACCCTACTTCAATGCGAAAAGTTTCCATCTGGCCGCCGCCGGATTTAGCAGGCCGCTCGCGGGCCGACGGTCGCTCGCGCTCAGAGGGTTGCTCTCGTTCCAACGGCTTCTCGCGCTCCGCCGGTTTCCCCCGTTCCGACGGTTTTTCTCGCTCCGAGAGCCGCTCCCGCTCAGCAGGTCTCTCCCGCTCCACGGGCCGTGGACTCTCAAACGGCGGCGCCGGCCGTTCGGACTTGCCCGCGAGCAGCAGCGGCGTCGAACCCTGGGCCAGGCTGGCGAGTGCGGCGGCAATGTCGATGAGCGGCAGACCGGTCTCCGCTTCCAATTGCTCCACGACCGATCGCAGCGTCGTTGCCTCCCCCTTGGCAATGGTCTCTGCGACACGGACTTTGAACTTCGCGATTCGCAACGCGTTGACCGCGTCGACGCTCGGCAGGTTCATCGGTTCGATCGCCTGACGCGTGGCTCTCTCGATGGCGCGCAGCATGTTGCGCTCCCGCGGAGCGATGAACAGTATGGCCTCCCCCTTGCGCCCCGCCCTGCCCGTGCGGCCGATGCGATGCACGTAGGATTCGGTGTCGTAAGGCACATCGTAGTTGACGACATGACCGATGCGCTGCACATCCAGTCCTCGCGCCGCCACATCGGTGGCCACGACAATGTCGATCTGCCCGGCTTTGAGCCGCGCCACGGTGCGTTCGCGCAGCGGCTGGGGAATGTCGCCATTCAGCGGCGCCGCGGCAAAACCCCGCGCTTCGAGTTTCTCCGCCAATTCCACCGTCGACTGCTTGGTGCGCGTGAATACCAGCATGCCGTCGAAGGGTTCGGCCTCCAGTATCCGGGTCAACGCATCCAGCTTATGCATGCCGCTGACGATCCAGTACCGCTGCCGAATATTGGTCGCAGTGCTGGTCTTGCTCTTGATGGTGACTTCCACCGGCATGCGCAAATGCTTGGCCGCGATGCGGCGTATCGGCGCAGGAATGGTGGCGGAGAACAAGGCTACCTGCCGCTGCGGCGGCGTCTGCTCGAGAATACTTTCCACCGCATCGACGAAGCCCATGCGCAGCATTTCGTCGGCCTCGTCCAGCACCAGCAGCGTCAAACCCGTGAGCTTCAGCGTGCCCCGGTTCATGTGATCGATGACGCGACCCGGCGTTCCCACCACCACATGTACGCCGCGCCGCAACGCATTCAACTGCGGCTGGTAGCTTTGGCCGCCGTAGATCGGCAGCACATGGAATCCCTTGAGGTGCGCGGCGTATTTTAGAAAAGCCTCGGACACCTGCAGCGCGAGCTCGCGGGTGGGCACCAGCACCAACACCTGCGGCTCATGCTTGGACAGATCGATGCGCGTCAGTGCCGGCAGGGCAAAGGCCGCTGTCTTGCCCGTACCGGTCTGCGCCTGGCCCAGCATGTCGGCCCCGGACAGGAGCACCGGAATGGTCGCGGCCTGGATCGGCGAGGGCGACTCGTAGCCCACGTCCGTCAACGCGCGCAGCACCGGTTCCGAGAGCGCAAGGTCGCGGAAACTGATGCTGCTTAGGGACTCGTCCGCGGGAACTGCAGTCATGGAAATCGCCTTTAGGAAACCACAAGTCTAGCGGTTTAGCCGGGTATTGCTACCATGCGCGCCATGGGACGTATATTCGAAGTCAGAAAGCACGCCATGTTTGCGCGCTGGAATCGGATGGCAAAGCAGTTCACCCGCGTTGCCAAGGATATTGCTATTGCAGTGCACGCGGGCGGCCCCGACCCCGCCGGCAATCCCGTCTTGCGCCGGGTGCTGCAGAACGCCCGCGCCGTCAACATGCCCAAGGACAAGACCGATGCCGCGATTCGCCGCGCCTCGGGCAAGGAAGCGGCCAACTATCAGCAAATCATCTACGAAGGCTACGCACCACATGGGGTCGCGCTATTGGTCGAAACAGCCACTGACAACCCCACGCGCACCGTTGCCAGCGTGCGCAATGTCTTCTCCAAGGGAAGCGCGAACCTCGGCGCCAGCGGCAGTGTCAGCTTCCTGTTCAAGAAAATGGGGGTCTTTCGCCTCGACCCCGCCGCCGTGAAGGACCAGGACGAACTCGAACTGGACTTGATCGACTACGGTCTCGAAGAAATGGGCGATAGCACGGGGGACAAGGGCGAACCGCAACTCGTCATTCGCGGTGCATTCAATGATTTCGGCAGACTGCAAGAGGCGCTCGAGAAGCGCGGGATCACTCCGTTGTCGGCCGAGCACGAGTACATTTGCGCGGTACCGATCGAGCTGCCGGAGGACCAGGCCGCCGAGGTGTTGAGCCTGATAGACAAGCTCGAGCAGGACGACGACGTACAAAAAGTTTTCCATTCTTTGGCCTAGCCGGGCGCGTCCTTACCTCGCTCCGTTAAGCCGCGTTCATGCTGTCATCCGGCAGGGTCCCCTCGCGTTGTTCCACCTGAGGCACGGCGTTTTTAGGAGACAGTTATGCACAAGCTAATTAAGCTATTGATTCCGTTAGGTTTAATGGCGGCGGCAGTGGCCGGCTGCGTGGTCGCTCCGGCCGGCTACTATCACCGCGGCTATTACGGGCCGCGCGTGGCGGTGACTGCCCCGGTGCCGGTGGTCGTGATTCGACCGTACCGCTAGCGGCGACAAGGCTTGCGAACTGTCCGCAGTAAGCGCGTCGATCAAGTCTTCGGCGAAATCTTATTTATGGGCACGTGATTGATGACGGCATGGGCCCACTCAACCACGGGCTGCAGGCGCGGCGTCACCATGGTCAATGCCTTGGTAAAATCGACCCAGCACGCTTCATGGTGTTCCGGCTTTCCCAGATCCGGATTGACGGGCAGCGAAACCTGCATCTGCTTGCTGCGCGCAATGTAGTAACGAGAAATCTTGCCCTTGTTGTAGGGACCCGTTTCCATGAATTCCAGGCCCCAGTCGAACGACAGGTCGTCGAGCGTCGTCTCTTCCCGCACTTCGCGCAGCGCGGCGTCGATAGCCGCCTCGCCCGGCTCGACCAGACCCTTGGGGAAATCCCAATTGCGATAGGCCCGCAGCAGCAGATACTTTAATTTCCGCTGCGTCAAGCTCACCACCACTACGCCGGCGGACAATCGATGAGGCGGTGTAGTTGCGGACATCCCTGTTCTCCATGGCGCGGCGCCGCCTAAGCAGGCGCGTCCTACGCGGCGGCTGCCAGTGGCGCGCGAATTAAGTGGTCGAAGGCGCTGAGTGAAGCTTTGGCGCCTTCGCCCACCGCAATGACGATCTGCTTATAGGGTACTACGGTGCAGTCTCCGGCCGCGAAT
>JANYIY010000237.1 GCA_025358615.1 Gammaproteobacteria bacterium
CGTCGCGGCAGTATACTAGATTCACATGCGCACGCAGTCCGCGACAGCTATTGAAGACATCGCAGCGGCGGTCAAGGAGTTGCTCGAGTCGTTGCAGCACCCGGCGCCGGCGCTGTTTCTCGAGGATTGGCCGCGTAGCTACTCGAGACGCGAGATCTCGGCCGCCAGTTTACCGGTGTTGCGCTGGCTTGCGGATCTCGGCCGCGACACTCCGGCGTTCGGCGCCGACCTGGTCCGCGCCTTGTGCCGCGTCGCGCCGTCGCTGCATTGGCGGCAAACATACACGGCAAAGGATCTCGATCCCGCCTTTCTCGACAACTACGGTTGGAGCGAGATCGTCGGCGCGGTTGGCCCCCTCGCGAGCGAGCGAATCGCCTGCGGCTTCCTGATCCTTGGGCCGTCTACCCATTATCCGCACCACCGGCATGCGGCCGAGGAATTGTATGTGCCGCTGCGCGGCACGGCGTCCTGGCAGCAAGGCGACGCGGTGTGGCGCGAACAGCCCCCGGGAACCCCGATTCATCACCGCAGCGAGGAACCCCATGCCATGCGCTCCATCGGTCAGCCATTGCTGGCGCTGTATGTCTGGCGCGGCGCGAATCTAGCGCAGAAGGCTCGGCTTGACGCCGTGGGAACGCAGAGCCCGCTCGTGGCACAATAGTTCCGGGCAGATCAGTGGAACCCTTGCATGATTCATCAACGCCGAGCCACGTTTACGCGGGCAATTTATCTCCTGCTGTTTGCCGGTTTGGTGAATAGCGTGCAGGGCGACGCCGCCGAATTCTCTGCGTCGCGCGGCGATCGAGCGAGCGGCTGGTTGCCGCAATCGCGCTCCGAGGTTTTGGCCCGCAACGGTATGGTGGCGACCAGCCAGCCGTTGGCGGCGCAGGCGGGACTGCAGGTATTGAAGAACGGCGGCAACGCCATCGATGCCGCGGTCGCGACAGCCGCCGTGATGAATGTGGTCGAGCCCGGCAGTGCGGGGATCGGTGGCGACGTCTTCGTCATCGCCTGGCTGGCCAAGGAAAAGAAGCTAGTGGCGTTGAACGGCAGCGGTCGAGCGCCGTCGGGCGCGACGCCCCGGCATCTCGCCGGGCGCGGCGCCGTGAAACAGATGCCGCAGCATGGAATCGACTCGGCCACCGCTCCGGGAGCCGTGGACGCCTGGGACGTCTTGTTGAAGCGCGCCGGGAGTATGACGTTCAAGGAACTGCTGCAGCCCGCCGTGGAGCTCGCCGAGCAGGGATTTGCGGTCAGCGAGCGGATCCGCAACGATTGGCTTTACGGCGCGGAAGTATTGCAGGCGGATGCCGATTCGGTGCAAACCTACCTGGTCGACGGCACGCCGCCGGCCACCTACAGCGTGTTCCGTAATCCGGATCTCGCGCACGCGTTTCGCGTGCTGCAGGCTCAGGGCCGTGACGCCTTCTATCAAGGTGAGATCGCCTCCGCCATCCTCGCCAAATCCCGCCTGCTGGGCGGCAGCTTTACAGCCGCGGACCTGGCCGAAACTCGGGCCGAATGGGTGACGCCGATCGGCACGAATTATCACGGCTACGACGTTTTCGAATTTCCGCCCAATACGCAAGGCTTCGCGGTATTGGAAATGTTGAACATTCTCGAGGTGTGCGCCCCCACACTGGGAGTGAGCCTGGCCTCGCTCGGTCCAAAGTCGCCGCTGTATTGGCATCTGCTCGTTGAGGCCAAGAAGCTTGCCTACGCCGACTTGTACGCCTATAACGCCGATCCGCATTTCGCGCAGATCCCGGTCGAGAAGCTCATTTCCAAAGCCTACGCCGCTGAACAATGCAGGCGAATCGACATGCGCAAGGCAGGCGTGCCCGAAGCCAAAGGCGATCCGGTGGGCGGCACGGTGTATCTGGTCACGGCCGATCGCTGGGGCAACATGGTGTCTTTCATCTACAGCATTTACGACACCTTCGGCTCCGGGATCACGGTGCCGGGATACGGCTTCGTGCTGAATGATCGCGGCGCGCTGTTCTCGCTGGATCCGCACAGCCCGAATGTCGTGGCTCCGGGCAAGCGGCCGTTCCATACGCTGCTGCCCGGATTTGTCATGAAGGACGGGCGGCCGCTCACGGCGTTCGGTCTCATGGGGGGTTCTCAACAGGCTCAGGGCCACGTGCAGGCGCTGATCAACATGATCGACCTAGGCGCCAACGTGCAGGCCGCGAGCGATGCAGCGCGTTTCTCACATGCCCAAGCGACGAATACCTTGCAGCTGGAATCGAGCCTGTACGGCTTGGTAGGTGCGCAGTTAAAAGCCCTAGGGCACACGGTGACCTCCGCCAACGGTGATGACATGGGCGGCTACCAGGCCATCTCATTCGTACCCTTCGCCCCCGCTGCGGCGCGCCCCGGCGATAAACTGGCCGCCGCCGGCAGCGAGCCGCGGCCCATTGAGGGCGTCTACCACGGCGCTTCGGATCATCGCAAAGACGGACAAGCGGTAGGTTGGTAGCCATGAGATCAAGCATCCGTCCATTCGTGTTCGCATTGCTGCTGGGGTTCGCGTTGTTGCTCGGGTTCGTCTCGCTCACGGGCCTGTCGGTTTCCGCCCACGCCGCGGGATCGCAATCGCCGCTAGGCCTGTGGAAGACCTTCGATGACAAGACCGGAATGCCGCGCGCCTTGGTGCGGATCTACCTGCAGGACGAAAAATATTTCGGGCGAATCGAACAGAGCTTCACACCGGGCGCTGCAACCCGCGTGTGCGCGGTGTGCAAGGACGATCGCAAGGATCAACCCATCATTGGACTGCTGATCATACGCAACATCGCATTGCGGGACGGCGAGTACGGCGGCGGCGACATTCTCGATCCCGACAGCGGCTCAGTATACCGCTGCAAATTTCACTTGGAGAACGATGGCAGCGTCCTGGTCGTGCGCGGTTTCATCGGCATTTTCCTGCTCGGCCGTTCACAGACCTGGAAGCGTCAAAACTAGTAATCAGCGAATCTGCCTAGCGGATTTTCTTGCCGATTCGGCGCCAGTCCGGCCAACCGGGCATTTGCCAATTCATCCATATCCGGACAGCGGGCCCGATCAGGTTCTGTTCGGGAACCAGCCCCACCAACGGAAATCGGCTATCCGAGCTGTCGTTGCGATTGTCGCCCATGAAGAAATAGTGTCCCGCCGGCACGACGGTCTCGAAATCTTTGGCGTCACGATTCTGCGCCAGCATAATGACATGCTGCTCCGTGCCGAATCGCTCGAGAGCAAGTTCAGCGCCCGTGAAGCCGAAACCTCCTGCATAAGCGCTGTCAGGGTGCATCGGTATCAACGCCCCGTTGATGGTAATTTGATTGTCACGCACCACCACATGATCTCCGGGCAGGCCAATCAGGCGCTTGATGAAGTGAATGGATGGATCAGACGGCAGCCGAAACACGATCACATCTCCGCGCCGCGGTTCGCCGATGGAGATTATTTTGGTGTTGATCACCGGCAGGCGTAGCCCGTAGGAGAATTTGTCGACGAAAATAAAATCTCCGTCCACCAGTCCCGGCATCATCGACGCAGACGGTATTCGAAACGGTTCGAATACGAATGCACGAATCAGCAGCACCAGCAAGATGACCGGGAAAAATGAGCGCGCGTACTGCACCAGCAATGGTTCGGCGAGTACCCGGCCCGGCGCACTGCGCTGCCGCCTCTGTCGCAAGACCACCCGCTCGGCCAGCAGGATTGCGCCGGAGACAGCGAGCAGCAAGGTAAAAATGCCGGAAAGATCCACGATTGAAACTACGGCGCCGTCAATGCCCAGGAAATGGTTCCAACGCCGAGCGCGAGCACACCGAATGCCAGCAACAATGCCTTGATTGCAGCGCGCCTCGGCAGCGCACCGATGAACCGTACCCGGGCGTAAAAAAGTGCCGCCCATACTTGCCGCCAGCACCACACACGGCTTCGACCTTGCTGGTATTGCTCGATCAAGTCTCCGGCGAGCGATTCGCCGTGATAAGGCGACCCCAGACTCTTCAAGAGCCACAAAGCCAATTTAGGCGGTGCTCGCCCCGTCATACGGTTTCACCCTGCAGCGGCGACAGTCCGCCGGCGAGGCGCTGCAGCGTTGCGTGTGCGTCGTGCGCTTCGCGTAAACCCGCCGGGGTCGGCTTGAAATAAGTGCGGGCTCTGCCGCCGCGTGCCGCGGTGGGCTCCCCAATGGTCGAAATCACGAAGCCCTTTTTCTCGAGCCGTTCGAGGGCCGCATAAACGCTCGCCAGCGCGACTTCACGCCCGCTTTTCTGTGCGATTTCTTGCGAGATCAATACGCCATAGGCGTCCTTGGCCGGCCGAATGACGGCGAACAGCACCATGAGCTCTAATTGCCCGAGATATTCGCGCTTTCTCATATCTTCCACAATAATGAAGTTATGAGAAAAACACAACTCCCGCGCGTATCAACGTGCAGTGGCAGCGAACGGCGAGGCCACCGCATCCACCCACACCGGGTCGGTGTAGGCCTTATGGCCCTGGGCATCTTCGACAATCAGCGCATACCAGGCGGCGCGCACGGTCGCCAGCGGAAAGTCCACGTGAACCTCGTGCGGCATGCCGGAGAAACTTTCCGTCTTGAGTACCAGCCCGCCGCCGATCAATTGTGCTTGCTTGAGCCCGTCCACGGATTTCAGGTCGAAACCCAGCACAAATGGCTCGCCGGGTTTCACCTTCAACTCATCGCCGAACATCACCGATGGAAATACCAGCGGCCCGAAGCTCACGTAGCCGTGACCTGCTTTCAGCGACTGAGCAAATGCCTCGGCGCTCGCCGCACCGTCGATGTGGGCAAAGACACGCACGGACCCGGACTCGTCCTGCCACACATCGTGCGTATCGGTTCCGGCCGACAGATAGTAATGATGTCCCGCATTCCAGAAATTCCACAGCGCTTGCAGCACTTTCACATCGTCCGCGGGTGCTCCTGCATTGATCTCAACGAGATCGAATGTGGGGTTGAAGCCGCCGGGCGCCACTCCCGCTGCTACGCTAGTGAAATAACCATACGGAATGAATGGGTGATTCACCTGCACCACGGCCGCTCCTTGGCGCCGCGCTTCTTTAATAATGTCGTCGATGCTTGCGGTGCCGGTGTCTATAGCCAATTTCTGGCCGAGCCGCAACGGATATGCATTGAAGTGGCCCCAGGATGCCGACAGCTCGATGCCGGGAATAAAGGCCATGCCGCGACGCTCGGCAATAGTCTGCAAGGGGCCGTGGTTCACCGTCGAATCGTGATCGCTGACGAACAATAGATCGAGTCCCGCCGCCAGCTGCGAGCGGGCCAGGTCCTGCGGTGGAGTCACCGCCTCCGCTTGATCGGCGTGATGATGCAGATCCGCCGAATACCAATGGCGCAGCGGCGGATCAAATAGCGGGGTCACCGCAATACTCGCCGCCTGCACCTGGCCCGGAGTAACCTTGAGCTTTATTCGCAGCCTCTCCGCCAGGAATCCGCCACCCGCCGAGACGCTGAATAGATAATCGCCCGGCGCGATCTGCACTTCGATCTCACCCTTGGACTCGAGCTCGGTGAAGAATGTCTTGCGACCGAGAAATTCCACGAGCGGCTTCTGGCCTTCGGTGATCGAAATACGCGCATCCATGGGCTCCCCATTGCGCGAATCCGCAACGCTGAAATGGATGCCCCCCGGCACTTGCAAATCGCGAAAATCGCGCACGGCCGCCGCACCCGCTGCAACTTGCACGGCAGTAGGCGGACTTTGCGAGTAATTCTTGGCGGTCGCATACATTGCGTACTCTCCCACCGGAAGCGTCAGCTGGTACTCGCCGTGATGGCCAAGCACCCAAGCGTAGGGTTTGCCCTGTTTCTCGATCACCACGACCGGCGTCTCCACCGGCTTGCCGCCTGCGGTGACGGCGCCGCGAACGATGCCGGACACAAGACCCTTTCGTGCAATTTCCGCAGCAATGACCGGCTTCAAATCGCCGTTCGAGCCCACCTGCAACCATGCATCGAACGCTTGCGCGTGGCCGGCCGCCAGCGTGTGCAAGCGGTACATATCCATCGAGCCGTCGCTGATATGGTCGGCGTAGGGAGCGTGCAGCGCCACGGTCCAGTGCTCGTCGTAGGCCACCACTCGATCAGCGAGCGCGCCCTCAGTCGTGCCGCGCGCAACTCCCGCCAATCCGGGAACGGCGAAAAGATAGCCTCCCTTCGGCCATAGAGTGAGACCTGACAACAAACCGGACAGCGTTGGGCCGCCATTCGTCATCGTGGTTCGAATCTGGACCGAATCTGCGTTCGACTTGAGCGTGTAGAGCGTGGTGATCAACACCTTGCCCCAGTCGCGCTCGGTTCGGATCACGACTCGCGCGGGGCCGCGCTCGAGGATCTTGATGCGTTGAAAAGTGTTGGGCCACGCCGACCAGTTATCGGGAATAAAGTCCGCGAATACGACGCAGTCACGGCCAATCTTGCCGTTCACCACCGGTGCCACGTCGACAATCGCGCCGCGCGGCACTCCATAGGGAACCGGCGAGCCCACGGCAAGCGCAAACGCCAACTTCTCATTCACCACCGTGATATCGCCGGCCGACTTGGCCTCGCCGTCCTGGATCGGCGTCGGCCCCTCGATCACCTGCAACGCGGCTGGCACGACCGCCGGCAGCGCCAGGCCAAGAACGCAGATCGACAACGCAAATCTCAGCAGCCCCATGATTCCTCGTGCGTCAGTCGCTTGGCATCGGTGTGCGGCGACTATCGCACGAGCCCGCGATACAAACTTAAAAATTCATCAGCAGCCTTGTGTACGTTGCTCTGCCAATCATCCGCCGCCGCGTGATCGGCGCCATCGGTCACATACTTGGCGCAGGCGAATTGCGCCTGGTGGCTCCAGCAGGTTTTCGCCAGTGCATACGCTTCCATATCGACCACCGCACATTCCACCCCGACCACGCCGGTGGCAAAAGAATCGCCGCTGCCGCAGACGGCGGAGGTCAATTGCGTAAACTTGCGCTCGAAGTGCAAGCAGTCCGGCGCCTCATCATAGGGTGTCACGCCCAGCGCAAATCCCAGGCCGCTGACGTCCATGTCGCGCTGTACGAACTCATGGCATTCCAGCAATGTTCCGGCAGCGTGACGCCGACTGCCTGCCGATCCAAAATTCAGCACCAGCGGCATGGCTTGATCCCGCAGCCGGTAGCAGGTCAGCTCACGGGTCAACGCCATAGCCGCGTTGACCTTGCCGACGCCGCAGTACAGGACAGGGACACCCGCCGCCTCGAAGACCCCGGCAGATTCGACGCGTAGCGCCATGACTACCAAGGTATTGGGCAGCGTTATCACGATTGGTCTGCGCTAGTAGCTGATGACGGCGCGCAGGCGCAAATCCCGCCATGCGTAGTGACTGACTATATTCAGGTCGATCAAAGCAACCAGAGCCTGCAATCGATAACCCGCGCGTTGACATAATTCGGCGGCCGCGCTCATCGTACCCCCGGTGGCGAGCACGTCGTCGACCAACAGCAGCCGTCCTGCGCCGCGCTGCATCTCCAGCACCCCGGATCCATACTCGAGTTGATAGGCCACGTCGACCACCGGCGGCGGCAATTTCCCCTGCTTGCGCACCAGCACGAAGCCCTTGCCGCGGCGGATGGCGAGAGCGGCACCGAGGATGAATCCGCGCGACTCGATTCCCGCCAAGGCATCCACCTCACTCCACTCAGCGTCGCTCAGCAACGCATCCAACGCCTGCACCGTGGCGTCGAAGTGATCGCGCAGCAACGGCGAAATGTCGCGGAATAATATGCCGGAACGCGGGAAATCCGGCACATTCGTAATTGCTTGCTTCAACTCAAACATTCATCACACCCCTCTCCAAGTCCACCACCGGCACGCGCCAGTTTAGCGTTACCCGGCAGCGGACGACCAGGCTTCGCCATAACCCGGACTCACGTGCCTGTGGTAGCGTCCCTCCTCAACGTCAAAGGGAAATCCAGCTCATGTCCACGCCAAACCCTTACCGCCTGGTCCTTGGAGCAGCACTTGCGCTGTACTTGGGCGTTGCGGCGGCCGCCATATCGGTTCCGACCGCTGCGACGACGCCCGCACCGGTGGCCGCCGCGCTCGCGCCCATGACGAGCGCCGGCATCATCCAGATGCTGGATCAAACCGTTGACTGGTATCGCACGCTCGGTATTCAACAACAGGCGGCCAGCGAACCCAGCGACGTGTTGATTCTCTACGACAATCGCCAAACGGCAAATCAAGTCATCGGATTGGCCTTTGAAATAGCGCGCTCCAATGCCGAGATTCTCGCCAAGCAGCCCAGGCCCAAGGAGGCCGGCGGCGACCCATCCGCACCCACGCTGAGTCAGCTGCAGGATAAATTCGCCGCGCTGGGGACCACGGTGCAGGCCGAGATTGATTCCAATCAGCATCTGCTGGCAAACGCACGGCCGGAACAAAAAAATCAGCTGCAGGCGAAGATTTCGGAACTGCAAGGTGAGCTTGACCTGGTCAACGCCAGAAAGACGCTGCTTGGCACCTTGTCGTCATTCGCGAATCAAAGCGACCCGAACGGTACCGGCGGGAACGCGCTCAAGGCCCAAATCGAGGCCATGGCGGTGACCATGCCCACTGCTGCGAATGCCATCGGCGCACCGCCGAATGCAACCGCTGCGGGCGCCGCGGGCGCAGGCGCCCCCGGCGTCGGCACCCCCGGCAGCGCCGCGGCCCCGCTATCGGCGCTGACCGGCGCAAGCAGTTCCGCCGCCGCGCGCTTCGGCATCTGGGACTTGGCCGCAAACGCGGTGCGGCTCTCGGAGAAAGTTGCCACCATCGATATCATCGACGCCCGAACCGCAGCTCTGCAAGCATTGTTCTCGCAGATCAGTGCACCGCTGATCAGCGAATTGAAGGCGTTGTCGGCGCGCGGCGATAGCCTGGCAAGCCAGGCGGATTCAGCCGACAGCGCCACTCTCAACCAAGTTCGCGACCAGCTGGACACCTTGTCGGAGCAGTTCAAGCAAACCTCGGCCATGCTGATCCCGTTGGGCAAGGAAGGCGTATTGCTCAACCAATATCGTCGCACCATCGGCAATTGGCACGATGCCGTCAAAGGCCAGTATGTCAATGCGCTCAAGACTCTGGGCGTGCGCTTAGGCGTACTCGCGGTTCTATTGGCCATAGTGTTCGCGGCCGCTGAAGTCTGGCGGCGCGCAGTGATGCGCTACATCCCGGACTCGCGGCGCCGCTATCAATACCTGTTGCTGCGCCGGATTGCGCTGTGGTGCCTGGTCATCATCATCATCGGCTTTGCGTTTGCCAGCGAGCTGGGCTTGATCGTCACTTTCGCCGGGCTCATCACGGCAGGTCTCGCAGTGGCAATGCAAAGCGTGCTCGTCTCCATCGTGGGCTATTTCTTCTTGATCGGAAAATACGGCATCCGTATCGGCGACCGGGTGCAAATCGGCGATGTCACGGGCGAAGTCATCGAATTGGGACTGGTCAGGCTGTACCTGATGGAACTCGGCAACCACGGATTGTCGGGCCCGACCGGACGAGTGGTTGCGTTTGCAAATTCCATCGTCTTTCAAGTGTCGAGCGGGCTGTTCAAGCAGATCCACGGCGTGGATTTCATTTGGCGCGAAATCGTCTTAAATCTACCGGCGGGTATTGATTACGCCGCGGCCAAGGAGAAACTCATGTCGGCGGTAACCAATGCGGTCAAAGACTACCGCGACGAAATCGTGCGCCAGACCAGGGAAATCCAACGCGCCACCGCCTCGGATTCCGCCGCCGACGGGCGGCCTCGGGTGCAGTTGACTTTCTCGGCGGCCGGAGCCCAGGCGCACATCCAATATCCGGTGCATTTACGCAATGCAGCGGAAACTGACGAACGGGTGTCGCAGGCGGTGTTTGGCGCAATAACCGGCACGGAACAGGGCTCAAAGGCCTCGCACTCCGCATAAGCCGCAGGCGATGTTATCCTTGCGCGCTTGCGTAATCGACCGCGCATTTAGGGCAACAATCACCGCATGATTTTGGTCATCGACGTGGGTAATACCCGCCTGAAGTGGGCTTGGCTCACGAGTACCGGACTGTCCGATCAGCAAGCTGTCGTGCATCGCGACGCGAAGCCCGGCATCTGGACCGCGGCGCTGTTCGAGTCGGGACCAAGGCCAAGCCGGGTGTTGGTCTCCAACGTGGCGGGTCCGGTGATGGCGAAGACGCTGAGCCGTCTCGCCAAGAAGGTGTTTAAGGTCAACGTTGAGTTCGTGACCGCCGCCCCGGAGTTTCACGGACTCACCAACGGCTATCTTGACCCTACTTTGCTGGGCGCTGATCGCTGGCTCGCTCTGATCGGGGCCTGGACCAAAGCGCGCTCGGCGCTGTGCGTGGTGGATGCGGGCACCGCGGTCAAGCTCGACAGCGTGGATGCCGACGGCCGGCATCTCGGCGGACTGATCGTGCCCGGCATCCACATGATGCGCGAGGCATTGATGAACAAGACCAGCGACATCGCCAACGCCGTACAGCACAGCACTCCCTCCCTCGCCGGAGTGCTGGCCAACAACACCATCGGCGCCCTGTCGCGCGGCGCGGTTTTCGCCTTGGCCGGCATGGCCGATCGAGCTGCTGAACTGATCGAACAAAGCACCGGCGTAAAACCTAAATTGTTCATCACCGGCGGCGACGCCGGAATGATCACGGGCACGATGCGCTTGCAAGGCGAGATCGTGCCGGATCTGGTGCTGCAGGGATTGGCCGTGATTGCGGCGCAGCCGCGCTAGCGCAATGTTTCGGCCCGGACCCAAGAATCTGATTACGGATGTCGCGGGGCTCAGTGTCGGACACGCGACCGACGAGCGGGTTAGGTCCGGCGTAACCACCCTGCTATGCGCTGCGGCCTGGCCGGCCGCTGTGGACGTGCGCGGAGGCGGACCTGGTGGACGCGAAACCGATGCCCTGTCGCCGGAAAATCTGGTGGGTCGCGCGCATGCGGTGGTGCTTGCCGGCGGGTCGGTGTTCGGGCTGGCCGCGGCCGACGGTGTGGCCGCGGCGCTCTCGGCCAAGGGCATCGGCTTGCAGTTGCGGCCGGGCTCGCCGCATATTCCCATCGTGCCGTCGGCCGTGCTGCACGACCTCGGCAATGAAGGCGACAAGCATTGGGGCCTCGCGCCTCCCTATCGTGACTTGGGGCTGCGGGCGCTCGACGCCGCCGCCGCTGATTTCGCGCTGGGCTCCGTCGGCGCGGGACGCGGCGCGATGGCGGGCCTGATCAAGGGCGGCATCGGCTCCGCCTCCTTGGATCTGGGCGACGGACTCATGGTCGGCGCGTTGGTGGCCTTGAACTCGGTCGGTTCAGCGCTGATGCCCGACGGCAAGACCTACTGGGCCTGGGCCTTCGAACTCGATCGGGAATTTGGTGGCGGCGGGCCGCCGCCGGCCATGGACTTGAGCGATCCCGCACCCGATGAGTCCCGGCTACTGGCGCTCGGCCGTTTGCAAGCCGGCGCAAACACCACGCTCGGCGTGGTCGCCTGCAACGCCGATCTGAGCACGGTGGAATGCAAGCGTGTGGCCATGATGGCGCAGGATGGAATTGCGCGCGCGGTGCGCCCGGCGCATACGCCATACGATGGCGACACGATTTACGCGCTGGCGAGCGGTGCGTTGCGACTGAATCCGAAGTATCAGCGCGCCACGCACGTCGGACGTATCGGTTCTGCGGCGGCGGATTGCCTGTCTCGCGCCATCGGCCGAGCAGTGTATTTCGGCGCCTCGACGCACGCGGTGCTGCGCAGTTCAGGTATCTGAGCCGGCGCGTGCCGACAGCCGAGGCATGGCCGCCAGCAGCGCCTGGGTATAGACATGCCGCGGGGCGCTGAACACGGTCTCCGTCGGCCCGTGTTCCACGATGCGGCCCTGCTGCATGACATAGATCCGATCGGCAATGGATCTGACGACGTTCAGATCGTGCGATACGAACAACAACCCGAGCCGCAGCCGTAGCGACAACTGCGCCAGCAACTCCAGTATCTGGGCGCGAACCAGCACATCGAGCGCCGACACGGCCTCATCGAAAGCGATGACGGACGGCTCCGTAATCAACGCACGCGCGATGGCGATGCGCTGCCGCTGGCCCCCGGAAAACTCGTGCGGATGGCGCGACGCATCGGCCGGCGCGAGGCCCACTTGCTCAAGCGCTGCGGCTACTTTGCGGCGGCGTTCGGCCGCGGCCGGCGGCGAGTCGAGTAGAAAAAACGGTTCTGCAATCAGACGCTCCACGGTCCATAGGGGATCGAAGCTGCCGTACGGGTCCTGAAACACGGCTTGAATTGAACGGCGCAGACGCCGCAGCGTGGCGCCGCCTGCTGTTGAAAAGACTTCGCCAAGCAATCGAATCTCGCCTGCCTGCGGCCGCTCCAGCGCCAGCATGACCCGCAGCAAGCTGGACTTGCCGGAGCCGGACTCGCCGACCAGGCCAACGGTTTCGCCCGCAGCGACGTAAAGCGAAACGCCATCTACCGCCCGAAGCGCCGCCGCCGCGCGCCACAACGAGCGCCGCCTGCGCGGATATTCGTGAACGATATCGCTCGCCTGTAAAACCGGCGCGCCACCCTCGCGCAGCGCCAAACTACGCTTCGGCTGCAATTCCGCGGCAGCCAGCAGCGCCCTGCCGTAGGGATGCTGCATCTGGTACAGCAATTGACTGGTGGCGCCGTGCTCGACTATCTCACCCTGCTGCATGACCGCCATCTTATCCGTCACCTGCGCGACCACGGCCAGATCGTGGCTGACCAAGATCAAGCCCATGTTGCGGCTACGCGCGAGTTCCTGCAGCAGTGCCAGCACTTGCGCCTGGGCGCCGGCATCCAAGGCCGTGGTCGGTTCATCGGCAATGAG